>MHEF01000114.1:0-9970 GCA_001805125.1 Nitrospirae bacterium RBG_13_39_12 | reverse complement strand
AATGAAAGATTCGGTAGTTATAAATATCCCTTCACATCCAAAGTATCTGTCAGTAGTAAGGGCTGCAACGATTAAAATGGGAGAAATCTGCAGGATGGCTGAGCCGGAAATAGATGATACAAAACTGGCTGTTGATGAAGCGTGTTCTAATGTAATCAAGCATGCTTACAAAGGAGACACGTCAAGAAAGATTGTAGTAAAATATATTGGCAGTAACAAATACTTTAAGGTAGTAATTGAAGACAACGGGATTAAGTCAGATATTAATTTAATGAGAGGCAGGAGCCTTGAAGATATAAGGCCAGGTGGTCTTGGCATACATTTAATCAAAAGGGTTTTTGATGTCTTCAAATTTGATGAAAAGAAAAGAAAGGGGAACAGATTAATACTTATTAAGTATTTACTGGAAAAAGAATGAATATAGAAATAGTAGATTATAAAGGCAGAAAGATAATTGCTTTAACTGGTGACGTAGATATGTATACTTCTCCTATACTCAGAGAGAATTTGTTGAATCTTATAAAAAAGAAGATACCCGCCCTGTGTGTTGACTTCAATGGGGTATCCTATATCGACAGTTCAGGGATTGCAACCTTTGTTGAAGGGTTGAAGTGCATGAAGTTGTATGGCGGAAAATTACAATTTTTCAATATCCCTGAGAGGATTATGGAAATATTCAGTTTTTCAAAGTTAGATAAAGTATTCGAAATATACGGAAATATTGATGATGCCATCAGCAGCTGAAAATCTTTTTTCATTCATAGGCAGAAGAGTTATCCCGCTTCGAAAGGACATACATGACGCCTCTAAGATTTTAAACGATACCTTTTATTGGGCATTTATATCTCCGTTTAAAGGCAAGCCGATAAGAATCAGGGCCAGCATTTCAGAAATGGTAAAGGCAGGCTATAACTCTGTACCAATAGTAGCTATAATATCACTTTTCGTTGGTATAATCCTTGCCCTTCAATCAGCTTACCAGCTAAAAAGGGTTGGAGCATTAATATATGTTGCAAACCTTGTAGGCGTTTCAATAACAAGGGAGCTTGGGCCTATACTGACGGCTATAATAGTTTCCGGAAGAAGCGGTTCCGCATTTGCTGCTGAAATCGGCTCAATGAAGTCTGCTGAAGAGATTGATGCACTTGTAAGCATGGGGGTTAACCCTGTGAGGTTTATCGTTGTCCCAAAACTTATTGCCCTTATGATTATGCTTCCTGCTCTTACGGTTCTTTCTGACTGCATAGGTATATTCGGTGGGTTTCTGCTTTCGGTCACAGCTCTTGAAATCCATCCTTACAGTTATTTTCAACAGACAGTAAACGCATTACTGGTTAAGGATGTAGTTACGGGACTTATGAAGGCATGGGCATTTGGCATAGTTATAACTATTGTTGGCGCCTATCAGGGCTTTAAAGTTGAGGGAGGAGCAGAGGAAGTCGGAAGGAGAACTACAGCTGCTGTTGTAGCCTCTATATTTTTGGTAATAGTTTTTGATCTGCTCTTCACAGCCTTATTTTATTATTTCACTTAGAAATATTTATGAGCTTTTAAAACAAAAAAGGAAATAAAAATTATTATTATAATATTCACTTTTGCATTGGCAATACCGGTGAGTACCTGGAAAGTTAATTAAGATGGAAAAGGCAATAGAAGTTATAGGACTGGTAACGCACTACGGGAACAGAGAAATTCTTAAAAACATATCCGTTTCTATCCCAAAGGGAATGACAACAGTGATACTCGGAGGAAGCGGATGTGGCAAAAGTACTTTGCTGAAACATCTTATCGGACTTTTAAAACCAACAAAAGGAAATATTCTTATGTTCGGTAAAGATATTACTTTAATGAAAGAGGATGAGTTAAATGAAATAAGAAGAAAAATGGGTGTTTTATTTCAGGGTGCGGCACTTCTTAATTCCATGACAGTTGCAGATAACGTTGCACTCCCTATGAGAGAACATACTAAATTAAATGAATCAACCATACAGATTATGGTGCGAATGAAGCTTGACCTTGTAGACCTTTCCGGTTTTGAGAAATATTATCCGTCCCAGCTTTCAGGCGGGATGAAAAAAAGGGCAGGACTTGCAAGGGCGATGGCTTTAGACCCTGAGATGCTCTTTTTTGATGAGCCATCAGCCGGGCTTGACCCTGTGACTGCTGCTGGACTCGATGAGCTTATACTGAAACTCAGGAATGTGTTCAAGATTACCATAATAGTTGTTACACACGAACTTCCAAGTGTATTCATGATAGCTGATTATGTTATTATGCTTGATGCCGGAGAAGCAATATTCTCAGGTACACTTGATGAATTAAGAGCATCTGACAATCCAAGGATAAGGATGTTCCTTGAGAGACAACCAGAGCAGGAGACATATTCTCCTGAGGATTATTTCAGGATCATTGCAGGTGAATGAATAAAAGCGAGGCATTAATATAATTGAAGGAAGAAATTAAGGCAGGAATAATTATAGTCGCATCTCTCATTTTACTCAGCGGATCTATAATTCTGATTGGAGGGGGGCAGCTTTTTGAAAAGTTCGACGCATATTATGTGAAGTTTAAAAACGCCGGAGGTCTTGAGGTAGGATCACAGGTAAAGCTCGGTGGTGTCAGGGTTGGCAGGGTTTTAAGTATTAAAGTGCCTTCCGGATTTGATGAACCTATTACTATTGAAATTGGATTAAAAAAGGGTGCAACACTTTACAAAGGGACAAAGGCATCCATTGCACAGATCGGTTTTGTAGGTGATATATATCTTCTGCTTGCTTTCGACGATATAACGAGTGAGAAAATAAAGGTTGGGGAAGTTATTCCTTCAGAAGAGAAGGTTCAATTCGACATATTGATGTCAAAGCTTAATGGATTATCAGATTCCGTAGACAGTTTAATCAAGGATATCGACAAACTATTCAGTCAAAAGAATATAAAAGGTATTGAAGAATTAATTGGTAACACAAATAACGCTATAATATCTGGTTCTTCGAACCTCAATATGATTGCGAACAGTCTAAAGAAAACTACAGAAAAGCTTGAGGTTGTCCTTAATGAGGTGGAAGAGCTTGTTCGGAATAATAAGAGTGAGATATCACAGCTTATAAAAAAGGCAAGAGAAGATATCGAAAAAGCAGGGGAAATGATAAAAAGTATGGAGTCAACAGCTAAGTCAGTAGAAAAGACTTCAAAAACTGCTGACAGAGCTATCGACCGCCAGTCTCAGAATATTGAGATTCTTATTAACACTATGACCAGAACAACAGAGGAACTACAGGATCTTCTTCAGGAGATAAAAAACAAACCCTGGAGTTTTATATACAAGGAAAAAGGGGAGGCTGAGATGAAATAAATTATTAAAAATTATAATATTTCTTTGTTATATAAAATATATATTGACTTTTTTTGTAATCAAAGTGACATTTTATGTAAAACTATTCTCATTCCGTCCCTGTTAAGATTAAGTCCTCAGCATAAAAGAGATAAAACCTTCTATATAATTATTAGATGTAACTGTTTAAAATGAAAGTATAATTAAACAAAATACCTGCTTTTAGAACAACGTAGTCATAAACACTATAAATCCTGCCTTCTGGTACATTAATTGCTTAAATTAATAAGATATAAGATGTAATTAATATATATAACCAAAAGTGCTTAAAGAGAGGAGCACAATGGCGGGGGTAAGATTAATGGAAGTACCAAAGATTCTGGCATTAGCCGGTTTTGCTTGTGCTAAGGTACGGTACACTATAATCATTCCAGAAAATACCCTGTTGAACATCCCTCCAGGTTTTATCTCATATAAGCTTTTAACTGAGAGTTTTAATCAGAGACCATTTAATTACTATGATGCTAATCACGAGGTTATTTTCAGGGATATTGCATTATGAAGGTAAAGGCATCAACCCTAATTATCATCCTGATAGGAGTCATAATTGCTGTCACCTACCAGTTTATTTCTGCGCTTGATGCCCCGCACAACTCAAGCAACGACATAAACTGCGGAGACTGCCACGGTCAGACACTACTTAACTCACCGTTCTGGTATGACAGTGAGGATTATGACATAATCTGTCAAATATGTCATACAACACCATTTGGACCATATTCACAGTTAATAGCACCTTTTGAAGCAACACATTCAAGTGACAATACTAGCGAGCAATATAGTATTTGGTCGAGACAATGCCGTGACTGTCATAATCCCCATTACCAGAGGCAGAAGATGTACAAGAATACCGATGCAGGCAATCTATATCTTGCAACAGGGAAAATCATATCATGTTCTGACAACGGTGACAACACAAGCACATTAACGTATGATTCAATAACATATAAATACGGGTGGGATGCAGAGAGACTAACGGATAAGACAGGAAAGGGAGGTTTTGATAAACGCTCTGCTATATTGTTTCCTAATACAGGAAAGCTGGGGTATAACTATCCGATAATAGCAGTTGATATACCAACTTTAAATACATTAACAGTGAAAGGAAATGCATGTGCAACTCTTGCTCCTCCACCAACTACTTTTGCAACTATATACGGTCAGTTCGTCAAAGATTCGCTAAGCATAGGTGTCCCGGGTAATGTTTCTATAATGGACATAAATACAGGCGACGGGGCAGATGGTTCGATAACGATTAACTCTGTGAAGAATATTAACACAGATGTTATTGCCGGCGGAAGATCTTCTGCAGATGGTGTCAACTGGCAGATTACCAATAATGTATCTTTTGGTCAGAAAACTATTTCATCAGGGATAGCAAGACCGGATGGTTTTGCTGTTGGTGACGAAATTATTATTATCAATTTAAAAGGAACCGCAACAAATTATTCAGATGTTGGATTATTCGAATTCAAAACAATAACAGCAATACCAAATTCAACATCCATAACAGTAGATTCCAATCTAACGAATTCATATGACGGCTCGACACAAAAGATCATGGTGCAGCGCGTTCCTCATTATACCAATGTAACTATTGAAACTGGTGGCTCTCTTACCTGTAATGCCTTTGACGGAAACAAAGGCGGAGTTATTATATTCAGAGCTAATGGGACTGTTACCGTTAGTGCTACTGACAGTATTACTGTTAGCAACAAAGGCTTCAGGGGTGGTATCGGCGGCGGTAATGGAGGGGAAACATATAATGGTGTGGGCATCATTGGTGGCGGTGGCGGCGGCGGTAGTAATACCTCTCTGTACGTTTACTGCTATGGTTATGCTATTGCAGTTGGTGGTGAGGGAGGTAACGGAGGTTATGGGAGTGCAGGATCTGGTAGCAGCCATGGCAGTAGTTATGGTGTTACTGACCTCACTATAAATTTATTTTTAGGTAGCGGTGGTGGAGGGGGAGGAAATGCATCCATCAGCTGTTTTGACGATGGTAGTGCTTTTGCCTCAGGAGGAAACGGAGGAAACGGAGGAGGAATTATTTATATCAGCACAAATACCGTTACCATAAATAGTGGAAGTGCTATTTGGTCTGACGGAAGTAATGGGACAAGTGGCGCAACTAATATTGGGACCCATGCTCGAGCTTATGGAGGGGGAGGAGGTAGCGGATCAGGCGGTTCTATTGCTGTTTTAGCGGGTCAAATTAATAATTCTGGTAGTATCTCTGCAAACGGTGGCAGTGGAGCAGGCGGAGGCCGCACCTATGCCGAATATTATTATAATCCCGCGAATAATTCTTTCAATGGCAACGATCCAACCCCGAACTATTCATATGAAATAGTGGTGCCGAGCGATTATGTTGCATCCACAGCTCAGGTAAAGTTTTTTGATAATACGGGTATAAACTCATTTGAGGATGGGAATAGTATATATAACGACATATGTTTGGTATGCCACACGTTGACAAACCATTCCAGGAATGATGGCGACGCACCTGACCAGAACCATACAAACGTAGGCAGCGGTATTCCAGGAACGAACTGTACTGCCTGTCATACTCATGCAGACGGGTTTTCCGTAGTCTCAGGATGTCTTGTCTGTCACGCAGCATCACAGGGCGGAAGGGCAGCTATAACGTCTCAATTCAGCGGGAACTCACATCATATACAGGGGGTAACGCTGACGGATTCTCATTGTTATCAGTGCCACTGGGAGGCAAATGTTAACGGCAGCATTAATGAAACGTATCATGAAGGCATCGACCCAGTTACAGGGAACCCTGTATCAGGGGCAAAGGTTGACCTTGTTATTTATACCTCAGGAGGTGCTTATCAAATAGGGACAAGACCTACAGCATACACAGCAGGTTCAACAGCCGTTCAATACACGGCTAACGGAACGAGGTCGGAGATAAAAAAAATAAATACTCATTGTCTTGGCTGCCACAGCGAAGGAAATAGTGGAGCTACACCTTTTGGAGATGGAAAACTTACTACAGAGTATGCATGGGATAGCAGGAGTATTGGTGAAAGATATTCCCAGACAGGAACTACTCCATGGGGTAAATACAGCGGAGGGAATTTTACACCCAAGAATACCCGGACAAAGGCATACTCTTCCCATGGAAATGCTGTCAATAATCAGGGCGGATGGAATTTAAACGAGACATGGCCTAACACGAGGTCTGGTTCAGAGAATGTGGCATGTTTTGACTGTCATAACTCCCATGGTTCAAGCGTCAGCGGGACAACGACAAGTTATACAAGCGCAACAACAAACGGCGGGATACTGAAGGATACAGTAGCAGGCAAGGGTGGCTACTCAATTACATACAAGCCCCAGGCAGGTGGCTCAACCGCAAATCACAATGCTTACAAGGCATCGGCAGGTTTATGTTTTGACTGTCATTTGACTGCAACTTCAGGCACAACCCTATGGGGTTATCAGAGTACCTTTGGAGCTACACAGGCGATTACGGGATATCGTGATACGCCATATTTCGGTCCTGCTACTGCTAACCCACAGCAGAGATTTTCCTATAAATTATCTAATGCTATTAAGGGAGGGCACTTGGGTGCATCGTCTGCATTATCAAGTATTCCTGTTCATACTATAAATGGTCTCTGCACACCATGCCATGACCCGCATGGAGTAAGCCCGATTCTCGGCACTAACATGCAGTATAGTGTGCCGCTTCTTAAAGGCACTTGGCTTACATCTTTATATAAGGAAGACAGAGCACCTGCAGAAGATGTGGTCGGCACTATTCGCAATGACAGAGGCAGAGAGGGTATCCACTATTATATAGACCAAAATACCTTTGGTTCGGATATTAATTCTTCTGTGACAGGCATTACACAGACAGACACTCAGTTTGCAGGATTATGCCTTAACTGTCATCCGAAGAATAGTCTGACAAACGGCACAACTCACACATGGAAAAGCAAAGACAGGATACATGAGTCGGTAAAAGGCTGGAAGACTGCAAATACAACTATACAACATAATTACCCGTGCTCAAAGTGCCATATTCCTCATAACGCCGGTCTACCCCGACTGATGATTACAAATTGCCTTGAGTCAAGGCATAAAGGTTTCAAGGCCAACAATACTGCTCCCCTTATTGCCGGAGAAGGGAGTGGTATACGTATAGGGGCTACGAGTACTAATGATATAGAATGTGGTTTGCAGACATGCGCTGATTTGCCCGGGTACAGCAATATTAATTGCAGTGTCAGACTTGGCTACTGCCCACCAAAATACTATACGTATGGCTGCGGTAACGGAGGCGGGTATAAGGGAGGCGGTAGTGGGAGGTTACCTGGATATTGGTTCGGCGGATGCGATCCTGGGCACGACAACCCCGTATACTTCGACCATGCTGTAACATGTCATGAAAATTATGATGTCAATCAACACTGGAATGTAAAGACGCCGTGGGCAAGTACTAATCCTTTCACCCCGTCATTGATTGATGAGCTCGATATTGTCGGTGCCGTGCCATTGTCTGTTACACTCGAATGGAATTCTGTTACGTCTCCTTGTTATGGCCCTGTTGAGTATAGTGTCCAGGTGGATGATGATGTCAACTTTGGCAGCCCTGTTACTTCAAGCTGGCTATCGGGCAACAGCTGGACAGTTCCGATTCCAACTGAAGGCACATGGTACTGGAGGGTCCAGGCACGGGACGCTGATGATACGGATCTCGTATCGGAGTGGTCTTTTTCGGATTCGTTCATTGCCAATCAAATATAGGTTATGAATGATAAAAGGAGGTGTATAATGAAAAAAATAAAATATGCAGCACCAAAGATTGTAGGGAGTGCAACAATCCATCCTTGCTGAATAGAGATTAGCTTATGGGAAAAAAGACAATAATAATTGTTTTAACAGTATTTGCAATATTAAATATTGCTTCACGATCTGCTCTTGCCGATGATTGTTCTTTCATTCCGCCTCCGTTATTAATTGATGAGCCGAATATCAGTGCTACAGCGCCGATTTCTGTTACACTCGAATGGAATCAAGTTACAGACCCTGAAGGCGACCCTGTGGAATATTACATGCAAGTGGATGACGTATCAGATTTCAGCAGCCCTTATGAAACAGGATGGCTCACAGAAGGGGCGGCAAGCTGTAATGGAAACACATGTAGCTGGGCACTTTCGCTTGCCACTAATAACGCATGGTACTGGCGTGTTATGGCAAGGGATGCCAACCATACAGATATAGTATCACCATGGTCTTTTGATGACTTTGCCATTTATCAACGACCGCCTACTCCAACATTAATTCCTTCACCGGACACTACTGGGGAGTCTATAAATCTTTGGTGGAATGCTGTTACATGTCCTGATGGGGATCCCGTTCGGTATTCTATTCAGATGGATGATGACCCCAACTTCGGCAGCCCTGACTTAACATCAGCATGGATTGCGGATACATATAAGCAAATCACCTACCACGATGTTCCAGCGGGTTATTGGTGCTGGAGGGTTCGGGCAAGGGATAATGCACATACAGTCTTAGTATCACCATGGTCTGCCGGTGATTGTTTCAATTTTCAGCACGGCCATTAGTCAGGCAATTATAATGCTGATAGGTTCAGTGTTTATTCTTATTTAAGGAGGTGCATGATGAAAAAGACAAAATATGTAGCCCCGAAGATTGTTGGGAGTGCTGTTATTCATCCCTGCTAAAGGAACCTACTAATTTTCAAAAGATGTATTATAGAGTAGATAAAAAACAAATGTCTTTAGTCACTTTTTCTAAAAAAAGTGACAATTTATGTAAAATTGTTCCATTCTCTTATATATATTAAGATTAAACTCTCTATTTGAACAATCTAAAACAAACAATCTACTTAAAACATAACTATTTGATATATTGTTATTTTGTTAGATATACCCGCATTTCTAACCCAGCATTTTCATAATCAGTATAATTTCAGCCTTCTGGCAGAGTAATTGCTTAAAATTTATTGAAATATAAGATATAATTACAATATATAACCCAAAGTGCTTAAAGAAAGGAGCACAATGGCGGGGGTAAGATTAATGGAAGTACCAAAGATTCTGGCATTAGCCGGTTTTGCTTGTGCTAAGGTACGGTACACTATAATCATTCCAGAAAATACCCTGTTGAACATCCCTCCAGGTTTTATCTCATCTAAGCTTTTGACTGATAGTTTTAATCAGAGACCATTTAATTACTATGACGCTAATCAGGAAATTATTTTCAGGGATATTTCATTATGAGAATAAAGACTTCAACCTTAATTATCATCCTGATAGGAATCTTAATCGCTCTATCCTTCCAGTTCATTTCTGCGATTGATGCCCCGCATAATGAAAGCAACACAATGAACTGTGGAAACTGCCACGGTCAGACACTCCTTAACTCACCCTTCTGGAATAACAGCGGGGACTTCGACGTAATCTGTACCAGCTGTCACAAAGCAGAATCCGGTCCTTATTCACCAACAAATGCACCTATGGCATGGTTGCCTCTGGTACCGCCACATGCTGACAGACAATGCCGTGATTGTCATAACCCACATTACCAGAG
>MHEF01000113.1:4938-11102 GCA_001805125.1 Nitrospirae bacterium RBG_13_39_12 | reverse complement strand
TTGTTTATGGTATCTCCAGCAGTAGAAAGATCAGAATGAATAACGTCCATATTTTTAAAGAAAATATGGTTTACTTTTAATTCGTAAACAGTGCACTTTTTAAATATTTGCTAACAGTTTACAAATTAAATGCGCTTTTATATGGGTGTTAAAGTCCCTGGTTAAAATGCGAATATTTCTTTATCGGGTTAAAGGATAGATTAGTTTTATGTTGACAGTAGCTCCATTTTTTGAGAAAATTGAAACATAAGGCATAACGGAGGACTAACTTATGAATAAAAGGCTTTTTGTATATATCTCTACTGTAATAACATTTTTTACTTTCATCTTCATTCAGGTTTCTGCGGGAGAAGTAAAGGATATTTTTTCCAAGAAAAACATGGCTGGAAAAGATATATGCAGCGCAGTGAAGAAGACTATAAAGGACGGGATGAATACAAGAGAGGTTGTTAGAACAGGAATTGAACTTGGCCATAGCGCCTGTCTTGTTGTTAAATGCGCAATAGCTGGTGGTGGAAACTTAAAGGAAATAATTACAGGCGCGATTGAAGCTGGCGCGCCATCTAATGTAGTTTCAAGGTGTTCAATGGATGCAGGCGCCGACCCAAAAGCAGTATCAACGATTATAGTGCAGGCAGGCTTACTGGGTTGTTATTTTGAGCCAGAAGGGCTGGAACCAATTGAAGTTGAGTTGCCTGGAGGAGATCAAGGTGGTGGTTTTATAAGCCCTTATTCATTTTAGTACCGGTATAAAGTGAAATAACTGCTTTTTCCTTTAAGAAATTCAATAAACGCTATCTTTCCGCAGAAAAAACTAATCCAAAACTCCTGAATAAGAAACTCCGTGTTTGTTAAATAATTTTAAAAGAGGTTTTTACAAAATAATTGCTATTAACACGAATAATGCAGATATTGCTTTCTCCTCGGCGACCCGCCCAAGGCGGGAATCCGCTGAGGCGGACATAAATTTATTTAACTCGATGAATTATCAGGATTATTTTTATTTGTTTTATGGATAAAAATATTCGTTATACCATTAATTAAAGGTACACTAAGGTATCGAAAAATTAATTTATTCTCAATCCCGATAGATATCGGGACATTATTCAATTGCATTATTTGGGTTAATATTAGTAGATATTAATACTTTCTTGGTGTATTTTTACTTGACATTGGAATAATATTACATTAATCTTAAAGTATTGTATTAATATAGCTCCATATTATATGGATTTTAAAAGGTATTTTGGAAAAATTATGAGCAGACAATGCTTGTTATTTTTTATAACTATTTTTGTGTGTTTTACACTATGCGTCACTGAGATAGTCTACTCATATGATTTGGCTACTGTTGAAGCAGATATTTTAGCTTCCAAAGAAAATATTCATAAAAGAAGTAATGACAACGAATCCACTCAATTAAAGCAGATAGGTGCTTTCAAGATTAAAAAGAACGCAGAAATGCTTGCAAAAAAGCTAAGGGATGAGGGACTAGAGGCAATAGTTCGAGATGGTTTTACAAAAGATAACGAGACAATCTATAGGGTTTTTGCAGGGCAAAAAAGTCCGACAAGGGATGCCTTGTTGTCCGGTGAAGATACTGAGGGCAGGCTCTATGACGATGAATCCACTCGATTAAGGCAGGTAGGAGCTTTCAATGTTAGGGAAAATGCAGAAATGCTTGTAAAAAAGTTAAGAGACGATGGTTTGGAAGCTGTGATCAGCTGGGGAATTGTAAAGGATAATGAAAAAGTTTATAGAGTTTATCTTGTTGAATACAACGAACCAGAAGAAGAGGCTATATTATCTAATGAAGGCAGGATTGTTTCTGCTGAAGAAACATTACCCGTAGAACAGGAAGTTGTTGTCAAAGAAATTCGTACTGAAGAACCTTTTCAACTACCTGAGGAAACTTTATCTTCAGGTGAAGTCGAGCAAATTGCTGCTTTTAAAATTTTTGACTTAAAAAAAGATGCTGAGGAGTTTGCACAAAAGTTAAGGGACAAAGGTTTTAAAACAGTAATCAGCGAAAGTACTACAAAAGACAAAGAGAAAATCTATACAGTTTTTGCTGAAAAAACTCAAAGATTAGTAAAAGATGTCGTACCTCCAGGTAAAGTAGAGAGTAGCACTATTCCAGAATCGTTATCTGCGATGAGCAAGCCCGCAGAAAAGGAAAAACCTTCTGCGGAATCTGAAGAACCCAAAAAAGAGGCTTTACCTACCGAAGAAGTAGGGGTTAAAACTTCATCAGGACTTATACCTGAAGTTGACGCCCAGACTGTAAAAAAAGAACCTCCGGTGAAACCAGAAGAACCTATGGTAAAAACTGAAGAACCCGTAAAAGAGGTTTTACCTGTCGAAGAAGCAGGGGTTAAAACTTCATCAGAGCCGATAACTACAAAAGAAGGATCTTCAGAAAGTGAAAGTATTTCAGGTGATATCTTTGGAAGAAGAGGTGGATATTTACACCCCTTCCTTTCAATCACTGAATATTATACAGATAATGTATTCAACACACGTGATGATAAGGAGAGCGGTTTCGCAACTGTTATATCACCTGGTATATGGCTGGCGGTTCCCCGTATCAATCAAAGATTATTAAGCATTGATTCGTCAAGCACATCCCCGGGCGGGTTCAGATTCAGCAGATCCAAAGATTCGACATTCAGGCGTTATCAGACATATTTATTATATGCTGCGGACATTGAGCAATTCTCAAAATATTCTTCGGAGAACAGTACAAGCCACAGAGTAGAGGGCCTTTTGCAATATAACTTTAGAGGGGGTCTTTCCATAGATTTAGTTGACCAGTTTTTGATGTCTCATGACATCAGAGGGACCGGAATATCCAATGAACTGGACAAATATATGACCAATTTAATTGGTTTAATGTTAACTTACGATGTTAGCAGGAGATTTAATCTGAGGTTTGATTATTCACACTTTCTTGTTGATTATGATGCCACCAGGAATGATTTCAGGGAACGTAATGATAATGCATTTTCCGGGTATGTTTTTTACAGGCTCCAGCCAAAGACATCCTTATTCGTCCAATATGAATTTATTGACATTATTTACAATGAAAATATCATGTCCAACAGTCAGGAGCACAATTACTTTGCCGGGTTAAGCTGGGATATAACAGCAAAATCGAAAGGTAGCATAAAAGCAGGGTACGGGTCTAAGGATTTTACAGATTCTTCTATAGGAAACAGCAAAAACTTTATAATGGAAGCACAAATTAATCACAGATTCACTCCAAAAACATCCCTTACAATTAAAGGTGCGAGAAGTATTAACGAGACCAACATATCAACAACTGATTTTATTCTCACCAATCTCGTAGAATTAATATATACGCAGAGACTTACTGCAAAACTTACTGGTAATATCAGTCTTTCTTATATAAATGATAACTACAAAGACAACTTGACCTTTGATGGTGTCACCAAAGCAAGGAAAGATAATTTGTATAGTGGAGCCATTGGATTGCAATATAAGTTCAGAGAATGGCTGGATTTGGGTGCCGGGTATATCTATACCAAAAGAGATTCAAACTTCTCGGATTTCGATTATACAAATAATGCTATATTTATCAGGGTATCCGGCTCTTTGTAATACTTAAGAAATTCATCAAATACTTTACTTAAAAGTTCTCATCCACCACCTTAACAAATTAAACAACAAGTTATTGGAATTATACTTCAACGATAGTTGTCTTTAACCCGTATCGTTTGTACGGAAACAAATTAAACAGTTTAGTAAACATTTTTCAATAAATAGCTAAATTAACATACCTTTATTTAACTTTTATTTTAATTTATAATATATCTAGTTGGTTAAAAACGGCTATGATAATTAACAAAAAATTCTTTTTAGCTGTTATTCTTCTGCTTTTCTGGATGGTTTGTTTTTCTTTTGCTCAGGACTATGTAGTAGGCGAAGGCGATGTCTTAAGAATCACTGTTTATGATCATGAGGATCTTACTACTATTGCAAGAATAAGTGCGGACGAAGCTATTACGTTCCCCTTAATAGGTCAGGTAGAAGTTAAAAGCATGACGCTGTCACAAATTTCTCAAAAAATCTCAGAACTTCTTTCAGATGGATATATTGTTGACCCGCAGGTTAATATTTTTATTGAGGAATTCAGAAGCAAAAAAACATTTATAATGGGCGAGGTTAACAAGCCGGGTATCCATATACTTCACGGCACTACAACATTGCTTGAGCTCCTTTCAGAAGCTGGTGGGTTAACTAAAAATGCAGGTGATAAGGCAATACTCAAGAGAAAAGCGAGCCCGTCAGACAAAAATGAGAAAATAATAGAGATTGATCTGAAGAAACTTATAGAAAAAGGTGATACTTCCCTGGACATCCCTATAATGGATGGCGATAGCTTCTATATTACAAAAGCAGGTGTTTTTTATGTAACAGGAGAGATAAAGAAACCTGATGCATACAAGTATGAGGAAGGCACAACTGTTATTAAGGCTATCACCATGGCAGGTGGTTTTACCGATATGGCTTCAGAAGGAAGGGTAAAAATTATAAGAAAAGTTAGTGGTAAAGAAGAGGTTATTGACAGGGCTAAAATGGATGAACCCATTCTGCCTGATGATGTAATAGTTGTTCCGGAGAGTTTCTTTTAGTTTATGGAAGAAAGAGAAATACATTTAAGAGATTACCTTAGAATTGTATACAAAAGAAGATATACAGTTTACACATTTTTTGTAATAGTATTTGTTGTTGTTCTGATAGGAACACTTTCATCTACGCCAATTTACCGTGCATCGACAAAGGTTATCATAGAAAAAGTCGAACCTTCTAACTTATCAATGATGTACCCTTATTTCATGCCTTATGATCCGGAGTTTTATGAAACTCAATACCAGCTTATAAAGAGCACTTCTGTAGCCAAGAAAGTAATGAATATGCTTTCGCTTGATAAAACATACGAATCATATTTTAAAGGTAATACAAAACGTTCTTCTGATAATAAAATTGATGATGCTCAAAGAATTAATATGCTTGCAAATGTCATAAGCGGCGGTATTTCCGTCAGTCCTATAAAAAACAGTAAAATTGTTAATATCAGTTATACGTCTACGAATCCCGAGTTTGCCACATTAGTTGTTAATTCAGTTGCAAAAGCTTATATAGAAGAAATTCTTGAAATGAAGATGAGTTATACCAAGTATGCTCTTGACTGGATGACGAAAAAGGCTGATGAAGAGAAGTTAAAACTTGAGAAGGCTGAAAAGGCATTGCAGCAATATATGAGAGATAATGATATCGTTACGCTTCAGAATAAGGTTGCAATTACACCAGAGAAACTCACTGAGTTTAACGCCCAGTTAATCAGGGCAGAAACCAGGAGAAAAGAACTGGAAGCACTTTACAGTAAGGTTAAAGATACATCTATTAAGAAAGCTGAAACCATACCTGCGATAGCATCCGATTCCACGCTCCAGTCTTTACGGAGTGAGATTCTAAAGGCAGAACAGAATATTGAAGATATTTCAAAAAAGTTCGGGAAGAAGCACCCAACCCTGATAAGGGCAAAAGAAGAAATTAATGTTTTAAATGAAAAAAGGGACCAGCAGACCAGAAGAGTTATTGAGTCTATAAAAAATGAATATGAACTTGCGAGGTCCAATGAGGTAAGTCTTCGCTCGGCGCTGTCAGTTACCAAAGGAGAGGCACTTAATCTGAATGAAAAGTTTATTCAATATGGAGTATTAACGCGGGATGTTGAGACCAGCAGACAGCTTTACGACGCTCTTATTAAACGGATAAAAGAACAGAGTGTTACAGAAGAAATACAGAACGTTAATGTCTGGGTAGTAGAAAAGGCTGAAAGTCCCAAATCTCCAATAAAACCTAAAAAATCTCTTAATATCCTTCTCGGTATAATTGTCGGTTTATTGGGTGGTATAGGGCTGTCATTCTTCTTTGAATATCTCGATAATACGATCAAATCTCCGGATGATGTTGAATCAAAATTGGGGATACCTGTTCTTGGTATTGTGCCTCTTTTGGAATCCCAGGAAAACATTGAAAAAATCATTCTGAAAGAACCACAATCTTCATTTACTGAAAGCTACAAGACTATAAGAACTGCTGTTATGCTTTCATCTGCGTCGAAACCACCTAAGAAT
>MHEF01000113.1:0-4897 GCA_001805125.1 Nitrospirae bacterium RBG_13_39_12 | reverse complement strand
TACTTCTGTTAACCTTGCAATGACAATTGCCCAGTCAGAATACTCCGTCTTGCTTATAGACGGTGATTTGAGAAAACCCCGTATTCACAAAATATTCGGGGTGAATAATTCTACAGGTATAAGCAGCTATCTTGCGGGCGCCTCTTCTAAGCTTAGTATTTTTAAAGGACCCTTGACGAATCTTAGTATAATACCTTCAGGTCCCCTCCCTCCTAATCCCTCCGAACTCCTCGGGTCTAACAAGATGAATGATTTAATGAAGGTCCTGAATGAAAAATATGATATTGTCATCTGGGACTCACCTCCGTTGCTGACAGTTACCGATAGTTACATTTTAAACAGGATACTTGATAAGACAATTATCGTAACAAAGGCAGGTAAAACTACTTATGATATTGTGCGCAGGGGGTTAAAATCTATAGAAGGCAGGAGAAAGGATGACATGGGATCTCATGTGCTGGGTGTTGTAGTTAACGCCCTGGATGTTAAAAAGAGCGACTATTACTATTACAGGCATTACAACTACTATTCTTCTTATAAAGAGGAATAAGACGCTAACTGCGTCAAACTGTGATAGATATTCACTGCCATATCCTTCCTGGAATTGATGACGGCCCATCGGATATAAAAGAATCCGTAGAGATGGCAAAGATTGCTGCCCTTGACGGTATCATAAAGATTGTTGCAACCCCGCATATTAAGGATACTTTACATCCTAAATCAGCTATAGCAAAAATTGTAAAACTATTAAATAATAACCTGGCTGAAATCGGTATCCCAGTAGAAATTATACAAGGAGCTGATGTAAATGCCATGTTAGACTCATCACTATTAGATGGCTATACTATAAATGATACTGGTTATATTCTGATAGAATTTCCTCACAGTCATCTGCCCAAAAACTCGAAAGATATTATTTTCAAAATGATGATCAGAGGATATCATCCGATAATAACCCACCCGGAGCGGAATCTCTCTGTTATTAAAAATCCTAAATTACTCTTTGAGTTATTAGATACAGGTTTACTGGTTCAGATAACAGCAGACAGCCTTACAGGATATTTTGGGATGGATGTAAAGGAATGTGCGGTTTATATACTGGAGAAAGGAGCAGTTAGTTTTATTGCTTCGGATGCCCATTCGGTTACTGAACGACGGCCGATTCTTTCAGGGGGTTTGAAGGTTGCTGAAAAAATCATAGGGAAAGAAAAAGCTGCCAGCATGGTTACCTCAAATCCAATGGCAGTTATAACCGGGAACCCTCTTAATGTATAAAATTATCTATGCAATATTCTTATTTATATTAATCTTTTCTCCGCTTGCTTTTGGAACAGTTGAACAGTGGTCATATACAGTTATGGAGACTTTTTCCATTCTTGCTGTATTATTACTCCTGATAAGTAGTGTCAGAGACAAAAATACAATTCTTTACGAAGTGCCCGGGATTTTGCCCCTAACTATTTTTTTGGGTTATATGCTTCTACAATTAATCCCATTTCCAGCAGGGATTATCAAAATCATTTCACCTGAAACATATAACTTATACAAAGAGACAATTTTACTAAATGAACCTCAGAAATGGGTCTCACTCTCAATAAACAGAAAAGCAACATTAATGGAATTTTTTAGAATAACATCATATGCAGCCTTTTATGTCCTTACAATACAACTTCTGACAAAAAAGGATGTCTTGAAGAAAACTATTGCTGTGGTTGTGGTTTTTGCTTCCCTGCTTTCTTTTTTAGCTATTCTCCAATATATCCTTTCAAATAACAAAATATTCTGGTTCAGGGAACTTACTCAGGGCGGAACCCCTTTCGGACCATATGTAAATCGTAATCATTATGCAGGACTTATGGAGATGATTTTCCCATTAGTTTTATGCCTCTTCCTTTTCTATAAACCGCATGTTATATATAAATCCTTTCGTGAAAAGATGGCGGAAATCTTTAACCGCCAGAGAACTAATATATATATCCTGCTCGGGTTTTCTGCTGTACTCATAGCTACTTCAATCTTCCTGAGCCTTTCAAGAAGCGGTATTGTAAGCCTGTGTCTGTCAATGATAATTTTCGGCATGGTGCTTGTGGTAAGAGGGATAAACAGAAGGAGAGGTGTTTTAATCATAATTGTATTTGTTCTTGTGATCCTTTCTGTTGGATGGTTTGGATGGGATCCCATCTTTGAGAGATTTGAAAGAATTGTAGATTCTCAGGGCGATATATCTGAAATGAGAATTGAAATGTGGAAAGACAGTAAAAACATAATAAGAGATTTTCCTGCAACCGGGACAGGGTTTGGGAGCTTTATCAATATATATCCAAAATATCGCACTGTACCGGGAAATTCAATAGCTGATCACGCACATAACGATTATATAGAGCTTTTTTCAGATGGTGGTATTATTGCTTGTTTGATATTTATGTGGTTCTTGTTAACACTCCTTTACAAATCGTATAAGGCTTTTCGTAAAAGGGGTGAAATCTATTCTATTTATCTTTTTATAGGCAGTATTTCGGCTTTAATCTCAATACTTATTCATAGCATTACAGATTTCAATCTTCATATTGGGGCAAACGGACTATATTTTTTCTTCTTGTCAGGGTTGGTTGTTTCAGCTGCCAATACAAGATTACGGGAGGGGGTTAATGATACTTATCTGATTAAAAAAAGCCGTCCTTTAAAATTATTAGCTGTAACAACAGCTGCTGTTTTAGTTATAAGTTTAGTCTTTAATCTTGGGATAATAGCAGGGAAATATTATTTTTCAGCAATAAAAGACATAAAGCTTAATGAAAATATCTCCGCTGAAGGGTTGAATGCAGTCAGGATTAAGGCGTACAGGGCTTCTCTTTTCGACCCGTTGGAATCGAGATATCATTATGCGGTTGCTAATACTGAAAAGCTTCTTTCGAAAAATAATATAGCCCTGAGTCAGTACAAAAAGTCGTTGATGCTGAATCCGGTCAATGGTGAATATCTTCAAAGACTTGGGCTTGTTATTTCAGAAATGAACAAATATGACACTGCAGATAAACTGCTTCAGTCCGGTATTAAATACGATGTGAGAAACCCGGCGAGGTACAAAAGATATGCTGTATGGCTCTTTTCCAATGGCAAAAAAAAAGATGGTATAAGAATTACCAGGACAGCAATCTCTTTAGACCCACAGAAAACTAAAGAATATATAACACTTATGGTGCTTGGTGGGCTGAGTGATGAGGAGATTTCGAATTCATTACCGGATAGAGTAGAGCCACATCTTCTTTTTGCAGATTATCTTTACGAAACAGGCAAGGAGAATATGGCTGAAAACGAATATCTTAATGCCCTTCAGTATATAAAGAATGAAAACCCTGTTAGCTCTTCATATTTTTACAAAGTCTATAACTATTATATGAAAAAAGGCAGGTATGATGACGCCTTGAGAATCATGCGAAGAGCTATAGAGTTAATTCCTGATGATGCGGGTATAAGGTTAACTACTGCAGGGTTATATGAAAAACTCGGAATAACTTACAGGGCTATAGAAGAATATAAGAATGCATTGGTCATTAATCCTGGGAACAGAGTAACAAAAAGAAAACTCGATGAACTTACGTCAAGGGCGAAATAATTATAAGTCTTTTATTATTAGTGGCTTATTTAGAGAATAATTGATTTTGGTTTCTCCAATATTCAACACTACTTTTTCTTGAATATATTATTAGTGTGTAAATATCTTTTTTTATTAATCACTATACTCCGTGTTTTTACTGCTGGCAGCAGGCAATTCGATGTTTGATTCTTTACACATCAAATAAAGTGCTTCGCTTAGTAAAAGTTCAGGATGTCTTATTGTTGCCTCTATTGCTTCTGTAAGCGGGTAATCGACAAAATATCCCTGGGGATATATGATACGGATGAACTTCCTTTTGAGCAAATAACAGCGTTTCTTCCTTCCATTACTATCAGTAAAAGGAATAATAACGTGCTCTCCGTCTTCTTCAAGACCGTAACGTTTGATTAATTCATTTATTTCTTCCACAAAACCTGAACCTGAATAAAAAATTAAACAACTATATCATAGTATATAATTTTTTATTCATAAAGAGTTTTTATCTTAAACTGAAAAATGCAGTTAGATTTTAAGGCTGGTAGGCACATAGAGGAGACGTTGAGGAGAACTCAAGAGCTTTTGCTGCACATATGCCTACCGTGTATTGGGTTAAGAATTCCAAGAAAAACCGTATAAGGTTATAAAAATGATAAAAAGACATAGGGATAGTTATCGTAGTTGTAGTGGTGTTTTAATTTGATTTAAATTCTATCTGCTTGAGAAATGCGATTATAAAGAATCGGCAATGATTGGATTAATTAAATGAAATACAAAATATATTCAGGGAAAATAGATGGTAGGCGCGAGGGGGATTGAACCCCTGACTTCTTCCGCGTCAAGGAAGCGCTCTCCCACTGAGCTACGCGCCTACAAGAGTTTATAAAATAACATTTTCTCTATTATTCCTGTCAACCTCCGGGTGCCAAATTGTGCAGTTTTTGTGCAGTTGACAGAGCAACGGGAGCATTTATTTAATCTTTTAAAAGATAAGATTAACCGCCAATCATGAGTTAATTGAGGGAATAAAGATACTGAAAATAAAACATCAAATCGCCGACCATGTTGGTTATCTGTGCAAACATCGTTTCGCTACATTCCCCAGTGACCTTCTCTTTCTTCATCAAAAACGCACTGTTGATGCTCTTCTTAAAACGTTGCGTACAACAGGAAAGATATGCATGGATAGTTTTGATTAATAAGTATTGGAATTAACTGTAGCTTAAATACCAGATTGAGGTTATCTGTATTGACTTAATGAATCACCCGTATAGTATCCACACCCTCGAATGTTACAGTCCC
>MHEF01000112.1 GCA_001805125.1 Nitrospirae bacterium RBG_13_39_12 | reverse complement strand
TTTCCTCTTCTTCTTTACTACTTTCTTCTTCGCCACTTTCTTCTTTACTACTTTCTTTACTACTTTCTTCTTCGCTGCTTTCTTCTTTGCCATTTCTACCTCCTCCCCTTTTCTCAGGTTATTTGATGGATATCACTCCTTTATTATCTGTTATTAATAATCTACTTTATTGAACTTTTTTTCAATCTTTTTTTACAATCCGCTCAAATAAAATTTTCGATTTCTCTTGTAAAATCACCTATACTTTTAAAATGTATACTTTTCATGCCCTCCTTAAGAGCCCTTTTTATGTTTTCCATATTATCATCAATAAAAAGCACTTCCTCAGGGTTAAATCCCATTTTCGAGCAGATATCTCTGAAAACTGATGGATCTCTTTTACCCTTCCCCAGATTGAAAGAATTGAATACATAGTCAAAGTAATTTAAAAAAGGAGTTTTTTGATTTATCTCATCAAGCCAGTTAGTCTGGTCGCTGAGGATAGCAACAACTAAACCGGAGGATTTCAGCTTTTGCACAAATTCAAGCATCTCCGGCCTTAATATAAACATGCTAAGGATCTCTGCCCTGAGTTCTTCATCACTTCCGCTAATACCTGTCCTTTCCCTTACCGCATCCCAGAAATCAGATTCACCAGACATACCTGTAACATAGCCTGTCTGATACACAAGTTCACTCGCAGTAATATAAAATTTATCTGGATCAAGCCCCTTTGTTTTTCCAATAGCCAGCAGGCCATTTTTAAAACCTTCTTCTGAAAGTACCCCGCCAAAATCAAAAATAACAGCTTTTATTTTGTTTTTCGGTTTTTTATTAAGCATCAAAATATTCCAAAATTCTATTTTCTCGAATCTCTGACATTCAGGAATCTGATTTAAATTATATCAACAAACAAGCGGGTAATCTATTCGGTTGCTAAAAATAATGTCAGATCCGGCAAATTCAGGAGGGTAAGTACAACTGCTCATTTTTGGTTAAATCAGCATCCTTGACATTGTTTATGGATGTGGTAGTCTTTGCTTATAAAAGTAATTTTCCTACATTAAAAAGGGAACGCGGCATATTTTAATCTGTTGAAGGATCTTTCGGGGTTAAGAAAAAATTTATATGGATAAACTAATTGAAGAAACCTCTCTTAGGAATAAACTTTACGTTTTTGAGGATCGAAAGATGGCAGGCCGTCTTCTTGCTGAAAAGCTTGTGAAATACAGGGGGTCTGTTGGAATAGTCTTAGGAATCCCGTCTGGAGGTGTTCCTGTGGCTTCTGAGATATCAGAAGCCCTTAAACTGCCGATGGACTTAATTATAGTTAGAAAGATACAGATACCCTACAACCCTGAGGCAGGTCTTGGTGCGATGGCACCTGATGGTAAAATTATTTTAAACGAAAGGCTGCTGAATCAGCTAAGACTGACAGAAGACGAGATAAAAGCACAGGTTGAAAAAACAGCAGATGTTATAAAAAAACGAAACGAACTATTCAGGGGAGAAAAACCTTTTCCCGTTCTGGAAGGTAAAAGTGTATTTGTTGTTGATGACGGACTTGCATCCGGATATACTATGTTTGCAGCCATTAAGTTTATAAAAAGGAAGATGCCCCGGAAGATTATTGTTGCTGTTCCCACAGGTTCACACAGAACCGTGGATTTCATTCTGCCGGAAGTTGATGAACTTGTATGTCTTAATGTCAGAAGCAAATTCCCCTTTGCAGTTGCCGATGCATACAAAAAATGGTATGACCTTTCTGATGAAGAGGTTTTGAATATAATAAAAACATTCAGTAAGAATAAATATAAAGAGAGGAGTTGAATCACTTGAAGATTGAATATCATGCAAAATATGACGGTATCTTTTAAAGCAGTTACCGAAGGAGTAAATCTTGATTGACTTCTTTGCCATTGTAACTATCATGTTCTGGCCAGTTATCCCTCTTTTCTGGATTCCTGTGCATTTTGCTACATCCTTTTTCAGAAAAATCGGGTTTCTGACCTATATAATGCCTGTTATTACATGGCTTCCCTGTGTATATCTTACTTACCATTATAAAGGGTTTCTGCTAACCCTTAAAATAAACCTTCCGCTTGTATTGAATATATTTGGTATCCCCTTATTAATTTTTGGGTCATTACTACACATCTGGACTGCCCGACTCCTGGGCATATGGGGAATTATAGGGTTACCTGAGATATCAACAAGGGTCAAAGAGAACCTTGTAACAGGAGGGCCGTTTTCAATTGTCAGGCATCCAACTTATTCAGCTCATACCCTTATATTCTCCGGCATTTTTCTAATAACCGGTTCAATAGCTGTCGGCGTAATTACATTGCTTGATTTCATAGTAATCAACAGTATAATTATACCTCTGGAAGAAAAGGAGCTCCTGGCCCGTTTCGGTGAAGAGTACGTAACATATAAAAAGAAAGTTTCTTCACGAATCCTGCCATGGATTTACTAATGATAAAATCACGACCCTGAATATTATCTCCTTTTTTATTTACCTCAAGTATATAGTATTCTTTGACCTGCATAAACATAACACTGTTTATGATTTATGGAACTAATCGATTAGTTTTATATAGCGGAATTGACCTGTAATTCAGTATTATATGGATTGGAATATTTAAAATATCATGCTGGAAATTAGATAATACTGCTAAATCATGCACAGAAGTTGGAACTAAGGAGGCTTCAAATTTGGAAGAAAGGGAAAAATTAGTCCGGGAAAAGATTTTAGAAGAAGAATTCATTGATAGAATGCATCTAAGCGGTGTAAAAATGAAAGTATTAGAGATGCTAACAAAAGAAAAAATGTTTGATCCTGCAGATATAGAGATAGACCCTGAATTCAGATTGACACTGGGTGATTCCGAGTTTGTTGCGAGTATAGATTTTATTGTCAACTGCCATTCAGTAAGTTTTATGGTCATGAGATGTGCAACAGCCATAGAGTCATGGGAAAGATATATTGTTTCGTTTGCACGGGTTATAAAAGATTACCAGATTCCTTATGCTGTGGTAACCGACGGAGACAAAGCAAGGATAATAGATGTACTAAAAGGAACTCTTGCAGGAGAATCAATAAACAGAATTTTTAACAAGGAAGAAGTATTAGAAAAAATAAAGGATTTCAAGAAGGTACCATGTCCATCAAACAGGCTCGAGAGGGAAAAGAGAATAGTGTATGCATTTGAAGGCATCAAATGTCCAACTCAGGAAGATCCCGGGGACTGACAGGCCAGTTATTCTTTAGTAATCTATTCCCTTCTGCGGCTCTATCCTACTTTTAAAAGCGTGCTTGATTTCCTTCATTTCTGTGACTGTATGGGCCCTCTTTATCACCTCCCGATGCGCACCCCTGCCGGTCAGAACGAGATGCATTCGGAGCGGCTTATTCTCTATCAATTCGAGCACCTGGGGGAGATCGACCAATTTCAATTTGACTGCATAGTTAATCTCATCGAGTACTAAGATATCAATTTTCCTTGAAGATATTTTCTTTTTTGCAAGTCTTAATGCCTCCTGAGCCTTGGCCCTGTGATCCTGATAAGAGTACTTGTCGCCCTTAACTCCGCAAAACCCTTTCCCCATTAAATGAATCTCAGCGTAAGGAAACAATTTTTTTATGCCGTCGAGTTCACCGGAATACATATCGCCTTTAATAAACTCAATAATGCAAACTCTCAGCCCATATCCCGCAGCCCTAAGTGCAATTCCTAATGCTGATGTTGTTTTTCCCTTACCCTCACCTGTCATCACAATAACAAGACCAACCTTTTTTTCAGGTTCAAGAATTTTGAGCTTGGGTTTTTTCATAGAGTTATAATCTTCCCTGTTTAAATTTTCTAAATATTAAAAAATCTATCCTTTTATCCAGAGATGCTACTCTTCATTCGCCTGTTGTAATGATAATGCATTAACTCGAAAAATGCATTTAGATTTTAAAGCTGGCAGGCACATATGCATCTCTCCTCAGCGAGTCGCCGAGGAGATGCCGAGGAGAAAGCAATGTCTGCATTTTTTGGGTTAATAGTTATTATTTCAATAATAAAGCAGGATAAACTCGGTGCGCGGAAATTTTCGGATTTTTTTAAAGAACAAAGTCTACTGGTACCTTATCGGGCAATTTGCCGTTTACAAAGGGCAATTCTCCTGACAAATTTATCCTCCATTTCTCCTGAATTTAAATAAAATCAACATGTTGTATCATGGCATCTCTCTTGCTTCCTAACAACTATTACATCAGAAAAATTTGTATATCTTGGGAATATTCTGTTTTTTAAAAGATTGAAATCATATGTTGATAAATAAGATAATACTCAAGTAGATATTAACTCGAAAAATGCATTTAGATTTCAAAGCTGGTAGGTACATGTGCCTACCATGAATTGCACTTTTCGGGTTAAATGGAAATCTAGCTATTTATTATAATTTTCTTTAAACAACCAAGGAAGGAGGACAGAAACATGGCTTATACTGCAAAGGATTACACAAAACTGATCGGTATGGAGGGGTTTAGCGAAACACTTTTAAAAAACCATTTTACTTTATATCAGGGGTATGTGACCAACACCAATAAGGTTCTGGATACCCTTTCCCAGATGCTTAAAGATGGTAAGACAGGTATCCCTGAATTTGCCGAACTGAAGAGGAGGTTAGGCTGGGAATTCAATGGTATGAGACTTCACGAGTATTATTTTGAAAACCTTGGAGGCAAGGCCCCGCTTGACAAAAATGGCAAGCTTGCAAAAAAGATCTCCGGTGATTTTGGCAGTTATGAGGATTGGGAAAAAGATTTCAGGGCCACAGGAGCAATGAGGGGCATTGGATGGATTGCCCTTTATCAGGACGTCACCAACGGAAAACTTATCAACTTCTGGATAAATGAACACGATGTATCCCATCCCTCAGGATGCAATCCCATACTGATAATGGATGTATTTGAGCATGCCTTTATGCTTGATTACGGGCTTAAAAAGGCTGATTACATTGAGGCGTTTTTCAAAAATATTAACTGGTCCGCAGTTGAGACAAGGCTAAAATAAAAAAGATAGAAAATAAAATTTAGACTTATACAGGTTGTTATTTAAATGTGAAAAATAGCATACATCAGATAGAGTAATGTGAACTGAGACTACAAAACCCGTGTTCTAAGAAATAACAGTATAAAAAAGACTATCAGTATTATGTAAATGAATCGACTGTCCATCGAAAAATCTCCTTATCTAAGACATGCTTCTCATCAGAAGATTGACTGGTACCCATGGTCTGATGAGGCATTTATAAAAGCAAAAAAGAAAGACAAGCCTGTGTTTCTAAGTTCAGGGGCGATATGGTGTCACTGGTGTCATGTAATGGCAAAAGAATGTTTTGAAAACGAAGATATAATAAGGCTACTCAATGAAAATTTTATAAACATAAAACTTGACAGGGATGAAAGACCCGATATAGACAGGAGATACCAGCAGGCAGTTGCTTCCATGGGGTTCGGAGGAGGTTGGCCTTTGAGTGTCTTCTTAACTCCGGATAGAAAGCCTTTTTTTGGCGGTACATATTTCCCTCCTGATGATGCCTTTGGAAGGCCCGGGTTTAAGAAGGTACTGAAAGAAGTATCCGATTTTTATAATTCAAATAAGCAAAAGATTTCTGAATACAGCCAGAAGCTTATGGATTCCCTAAAGTCAAAACCTTTTTCAAAGGCAGAAATAAACGAAACTTCTTTAAATAACTCATTAACAACCATCCTATCTCAATTTGATCCACAAAATGGAGGATTTGGATCATCCCCCAAATTTCCGATGCCGGGGGCTATCGAATTCCTGATAAACAGGTCTTTTTTCGCCGGGAAAGAAACCATCGGACACGTAATAAAAAAGACCCTTGAATCAATGGCAAAAGGTGGATTTCATGACCAGATTGGAGGTGGTTTTCACAGGTATTCCGTTGATGGGGCATGGATCATTCCACACTTTGAGAAGATGGCAGATGATAATGCATGGCTTTTAAGAAATTACATTGATGCATACCTTGCCTTCGGCTATGAATACTTCAAAGATGTTGCAGAAAAAATTATCAGCTTTATCAATGACGTACTTTCAGACCCGGGAGGTGGATTTTATACAAGTCAGGACGCAGATGTTACACCTGATGATGAAGGCGGATATTTTACCTGGACAGACAAGGACTTCAGAAGGGTACTAAATGATGAAGAATACAGGGTCCTGTCTCTTCACCTCCTGCATGAAAGAGGGGCCATGCACCACGATAAATCAAAAAAAGTATTATTTGTATCGATGGACACAGAAAAAATTGCTGGAAAGACTGGAATGGATGTTCAAACTGTTTCTAGAATTATAAGTCTTGGCAAAGAAAAATTGCTAAGGGAAAGATTTAAAAGAGAATCACCATTTGTTGACAGAACGTTTTACACATCTTTAAACGGAATGTTGATTTCAGCATATTTAAAGGCATTCAGGATACTGAAAGACAAGAAGATTAAAGACTTTGCTTTGCGTAGTCTCAAGAAAATAATTAGAAATCATTTTATAAACAACAAGCTTTTTCATACAGAAGGGATTAAGGCAGTATTGGACGACTATATTCATTTTACAGATGCTTTAATCGCCGCATATGAGGTGACAGGTACTCTGTCATATTTAACCCAGGCAGATGAGCTTATGGAATTATGCATAAAAAAATTCTGGGATGATAATGACGGAGGTTTCTTTGATACAGAAGAGGAAATCCTTGGCGTGAGGCTTAAAGAGATAGAAGATATCCCTCACTCTTCTGCAAACTCACTCGGTATTATACTCCTGATTAAACTCTATAACATGACAGAAAAAGCAAAATATTATGAATATGCAGAGACTGCATTAAAATTATTTTCTTCGAACGCAAAAAATACAGGAATTCTATCAGGATATTATTTCTGTGCAGTTGATGCTTATTTTAATATGCTAAAACTCACCTTGCAAACAGCACCTGACAGTAAATTGGGAGATATCGCCCTTTCGTCTTTTAGACCTTATATGAGTATAGTTCACGGAGAAGAAAAAGGATGTATTACCCCCTGCATTAAAAATGTATGCTACGACCCCTTACAGAGTCCTGACAGCCTCAGAGAATTTTTTAATAAATAATTTTCTGACTAATATCCTTTTTCATCTGCAGGTGTCTGAACAATTTATGTTTTTTTGAGTTTAACCCGAATAATGCAGACATTGCTTTCTCCTCGGCGAATCCTCGGCGACCCGCCCGAGGCGGGAATCCGCTGAGGCGGACAAAAATTTATTTAACTCGATAAATTATCGAGACTATTTTTTATAACCCCCCCGGCCAGGCTTTCCCCCTTTCCATTTTTTCCAATCTTCATCTTGTGTTCTCCACTGATTATGATAGGATTTTTCCCAATCCCTGACTTCTTTATATCGCGGTTCTTCCCATTCCTTCCAATGCTTCTTCAATTGTCCATAAGGGATAAGCTTCTGTCCACGAGGGATTTCGTAATAGCGAGGCGGAAGGTGGAGAAATACGACAGGAACTCGTGACGGGGGAAGATATCCCCAGGGTCCGCTATAATCAGCTGACCTGAACCAGTATCCGTCGTTCAGAGTATACCAGTAGCCGGAATAGAAGAAAAGTTGGACCGCAACTTCTGGTGCGTAATAAACATAAGTATCAGGTACTAAAAATACCGCAGGCGGAGAAGAAATAATAACACGAGGAAGCGGAATACCTACTCCTATGCCAATATTAACATCTACATCACCAGATAGTGCTTCCCCAGGAACCATTAATCCAATAATTGCCGCAAGAACGACAATCAATAAAAACAACATTTGCCTTCTCATCTTCGTCCTCCATCAACAAGTTTCAAATAAACCTAAATAATTTTTTATTCTACGTAGAAAGAGGTACCCTTTGAATCACTTACATTAGAAGCCTGGACTGTCATAATGATTTCATACTTACCTTTCGGCGCATCAGAAGGCAGCGTTATGGGGATTGTGGAAAGGAAGGTCCCTTCCCCACGAGTAACTGTTACCTGTGGCTTGCCATATAGCTCACCTTTGTAACGTATTTCCCTTGTCTCCGTAACGTTTCTTTCCCCGCCCATGCCAAGAAGTGCATAGGTCATTTTCATATCCACGGTCTTACCCTGACTCACAGTTTTTGGAACTGCTTCTGCATTCTCTATCCTCACCATGGCGCCTTGGGATGACTGGTAATTATATTTTTCTGCTGTTTCCTTTTCTGACTTTTTCTTGTCGTATGCATAATGCCCTATTAAACCACCGGCAAGGGCTCCCAGAAGGCCACCGAGCACCGCCATTTCCGTTTTTGCTCCACTTGAGCCGAGCAGCGCACCTGCAGTAGCGCCTGCAACTGCTCCGATTCCTGCTCCTGTTGCCGCACCTCTGTGCTCCTCGGGTATAGTAGCACAGCCCACAAGGCCTATTGTAAAGGTTAAGACCACGATCATCGAAATTATTTTTTTATACATTTTTTATCCTCCATAACATGAAGTTAAAGTTTATTAATTATTCAGTAGCTCTCTCAATCGACTTGCCTGCGCTTTCGGCATCCTGTCCCACTCCGTGCATTATATGATACCCTGCCAACAGCATAATATATACACAGAGAGTTGATAAATTTTTTTATGTACAATTTTCACCTCCCGTTTATAAATATTTTAAAACTATTGCCCCGAACTTTGTTTATTTTGACACTATGGATTAAAAAATGCCAATATATTTTCACAAAGTTATAGGGTTAAGGCAGAAGTAAAAAACTTGACAGTTTGTATCTAATAGGTTTTAAATTTAATATATATAACAATATACATTTTATTAGGAGGCAATAAACTAAATGAGCTATAAAAAGTTTGAGATCGGGCAGAAAAAAAAGATCGCCATTGTTGCGCATGACAATAAAAAGACCGATTTGATTGAATGGGTAAAATTTAATAAAGATCTTCTTGCCAAACACGACCTCTGCGCAACAGGTACAACCGGTTCCCTTTTAGAACTGGAATTAGGTATTGAAATCAACAAACTCCAGAGCGGTCCATTAGGCGGCGACCAGCAATTAGGAGCAAAGATAGCAGAGGGCGAAATTGACTTTATGATTTTCTTCTGGGATCCTCTTGAACCACATCCGCATGATCCGGATGTAAAAGCCCTTTTGCGGATCGCTGTAGTCTGGAACATCCCAATAGCCTGCAACCGGGCTTCTGCTGATTTTATGATCTCATCTCCGCTGATGACTGAAGAATATCAGCGTTTTGTTCCTGATTACAAAAGTTACAGGGAAAGATTGAAAAAGTAAACTTGGACTGAGAGGTTTGAGTTTACTGTAAGTTTTTTACTTTTTAAAATGCATTTAAATACCCCTCGAGAGTTCTCTATTGTATAGCCTCTGTATTGAGAGCAGATTATTTATTAAAAGGAGGACGGTGTTTCCCTAGCTATCAACAGCAGGACACACCTGGGAAAAATGAACTGGTATGACGCTGAATACAAAAAAAAATTGACAACACCCCAAAAAGCGGTAGAAAGAATAAAAAACGGTGCTACCATTATCCATGGTGTAACACTAACTGAACCCCCTGCCCTGTTAACCGCTATTGCTGAGAGGGCCCGAGCAGGCGATCTTAAAAAAATCAAGATATACTCTTTTAATCCATCCATGCACGCTGAAAAGTCTTATTTCTCTGTGGATCTTTGTGATTGTATCGAAACCTATTCATGGTTTATCAGCAAAACAGCGAGAAACCAGGCTACTGTCGGACTCTGTCAGTATATTCCTTCATACCTTCATCAGGTCCCAAAATTTATACAGGAAAATATGACGGTCGATGTTACTGTTACCACTGTTTCTCCAATGGACAGGGCCGGCTTCTTTAGCCTCGGCCTTGCTAACCCCTTTACATCAATAGCAGCGAGACAAAGTAAAATGTTTATTGTGGAAGTCAATAAAAATATGCCCCGGGTTTTTGGCGATTCTTTCGTGCATATTTCTGAAGTTGAAGCGATTGTTGAAAATCATGTCCCGCTTTTAGACATCCCGCTGCCGGAACCGAAACCTGAAGACGAGATCATTGGCAAGAAAATGGCTGAACTGATATCTGATGGTGCTGTTCTTCAGTTGGGAATCGGTACACTTCCAAATGCAATTTGCCCGTACCTTACAGAACATAGAGATCTGGGCATTCATTCTGAGCTTCTCGGCCCCGGCATGATAGACCTTATAAAAAAGGGAGTTATTACAGGGCGCAGAAAGTCTTTGCATCCAAGGAAGCACGTATTCTCAGTCTGTTATGGCAGGAGTGATGAATTTGATTTTATTGACGATAATCCGAGTATGGAATGCCACCCGTCCTCTTACGTCATGAACCCGGCTGTTATTGCTCAGAACGATAATATGGTTGCCATCAATTCTATCATTGAAGTGGACTTGACAGGACAATGCAATGCAGAGTATCTCGGAGGGTTTCAATACAGCGGTACCGGCGGTCAACTTGATTTTGTCCGGGGAGCATATGCTGCGCGTGGCGGGAAGTCCATCATGTCTTTCTATTCAACTGCAAAGAAAGGGGAGATATCCCGTGTTGTCCCACGCCTGGCAGAGGGGACGAGCATTACAACTCCGAGAATGGATGTACAGTATCTTGCTACAGAATATGGTATTGTGAATTTAAAACAGAAGTCTGTGCGTGAAAGGGCATTAGCCTTAATCAGTATTGCACATCCTAATTTCAGGGATAGTCTTCTGCGGGAGGCAGAGAATATGCTTCTCCTGTAGACACATGAGTAAATACAAATGATATTTCAAGACTTTTTCTATGCTTTGTTCGCCCCAGTAGTTTCCGAAACAAACCTTTAAAAAATCCCTCCGTACAGAGTAAACTGACCATACTGAACCTCGCTAATGCTTCCTCCCTGAGAAAAAGCATTCTTCTAGTACATCGTGGAGTTTATCTGCCGTCACAGGTTTTGTCAGATAGCCTACGCAACCCAATCTCCTACATTTTTCGATTGTCTCAGTACTTTATCACCCAACCTCTTGGGGTCAGACTTGTTTATTGCAAATTGTCTTTTCACTTAACATATTTAAAACATT
>MHEF01000111.1:19111-31127 GCA_001805125.1 Nitrospirae bacterium RBG_13_39_12 | reverse complement strand
ATGAAAAATCTTAACCGCAGCAAAGATCTGAGCATTTCCATGAAGCTGATAGAAAACGCTCAGGCTGATCTTTCACAACTTATTAGTAATTGTCTGCTTAACTTTTTTTCTCTTTTTTATCTTTCTTTTTTTCTTTGGTTGGCTCTTCCTCTTGCGGTGCTTCTTTTATCGTAACATCCCTTACAAACTCAGCACAGCGCATGTCTCTGCCTGAAACAGAAAATTTTTTCTGACAGGTTGCCCTCCATGCACATGTTGCACAAATTGAAACTGTTGAACTCATAGACTCCTCCTAAAATAACAGCTTAATACCTTTTCGATATTTGCGGTTATGCTATCCTTAGCATTTATTATAAATATCCTGTCCAATATCTGGAAGAGTTCTTTTTCTATTCTTGTAACCTTTGGAGGATTCGTATGCCTCTTTTTTAACTCTTCCTCAAACATAAGTACGATCTTATCCTTCATCCTTAGTTCCGTATCTACAAAGAAAATGCTTATCTCAGGTGAAAGGTCAGTGACCCTTTCGAAAAAGGCAGAAATTTCGCTCTGATATATCTGTTTGGGAGGGGAGGATTTTATTTCCATATATAATATTGATCCATCTACCTTTGCAATGAGGTCATAGTCACCGCCTACCCTTGGCCGCTTGAATCTTATTCCCCATATTGCCTCTGCTGTAAATTCTACTTTGAATATCTCTGCTACAAACCATTCCAGTGTTTCGCCGAAACTCTTTATAGGGCCAAGTGAGAGTCTAAAAACCCCGGATAATTTTTCAACGAGACCCATGTTTGTCATGTATTCAAGGTAATCCTTTGTGACTTCCAGGGTTGCATATCTTGCGACATCTTCGAGTCTAAAAGACTTCTGGTGTTTGATAACCTCCCTCAGAAAGAGACGAAAAGAGTATTTTTTCATCATCTCATAAAAGCTTCCTATGAATTTATCCTCAGGCAGGAGCAGGTCTTCTGAAGGTTCCCTTTTGTAAATTCTGAAACCCCTGCGTTTTAAAAGCACGTCTAATTGTGGAGTGAGTTCTGAGAGTGACTTCCTTAGTCTTTTTATCTCATCACGGAGAGGTTGAGATTTACCAGAGGTTTTATTTCCGGACATTTTTATATGAATTTGACTGCTATCCTTCTGTGTCTGGGACCATCAAACTCGCAGAAAAAAATGGCTTGCCATGTGCCCAGGAGTAACCTGCCCTCATCGATAATTACATTAACAGACGTACCGACAATAGTTGATTTTATATGTGCATCGGCGTTACCTTCCCTGTGGAAATAATTCATTTCGTGCGGTATGAGCTTGCTCAGGGTATTCTGTATGTCGCGCTGCACGCTTGGGTCTGCCCCTTCGTTTATAGTGATACCAGCAGTCGTGTGAGGAACATATAGATAACAAATTCCCTTCATAACTCCTTCTTCTTTAACAGCTTCCTGAACCATCCCGGTAATGTCGATAAATTCGGTTCTTGACTTGCTTCTGACATTGATATACCTAACCATTCGATCCCCCGATAAAGAAGCGTGATGAAATATTTTTAAAATTCTTATTTCCGCTTTTCGGCTTTTTAAGTGAAAGTAAAGACCTCATTATAAAATCCTTCCTCAATTGTAAATTCTATTTCTAGTACGACAAGATTCTCTTGTGTGTCCAATCCATTGAGTCTCATTATATCTTTTTCTGTTGTAACAATCCACTCCGCACCCGTGCTTTCCGCATCCTTCGTTATTGCTCGCATATCGCGCGGACTGTATCTGTGATGGTCCCTGAAAAATTTGAACCCTGTCAATCCCATATCTGCCGAAAGGAGAGTTTCCCTAAACGATCGGGGGTTGCCTATGCCACAGAATCCAAAGAACTTTTTATCCTTTGCCCAGTCAATAGGGTATGTATTTCCGGTTGTCGTTGTGAATTTCAAAGGCCTGTGTCCAGCAAAGAAAATCCGGGCCTTTGTGTTATATTGTTTTATTTCTTTAATTAAACTATCGATTTTTGACTTCTGATTTCTAATTTCTGAATTCTGACTAATGGTTTTATCCGTCTTTGTAATTACAATAATATCTGCCTTGCCAATGCAATTGATGGGTTCTCTTAACGAACCTATCGGTAGAAGCCTTCTGTTTCCAAAAGGGTTTTTACCGTCTAACAGCAGTATATCTTTATCCCTGAAAAGACTCCGGTGCTGGAAACCATCATCAAGGATGAAAAAAAAATTGGATTTGAGATTTTGGATTGCAAAAATACCTGCATCAAACCTGTTTTTGCTTTTTACAACGGGAATCCCTTTTAATTTCTTTGCCATGAGGATAGCTTCGTCTCCTGCCTGATATTCGTCTAATATCGGTCCCTTACCTATGCTTACGAAACAAGGACCATCTGCTTTCCCCTTATAACCCCTTGTGAGAATGCAAGGGGAGAATCCCCTTTTTTTCGCTTCTTCAGCTACTGCCATAGTAGCAGGGGTTTTTCCAGTACCGCCAAGAGTTATATTTCCAATACTTATAACTTTATGGGGGAGGCTTTTTTGATTTTTGATTGCATGTCTCATTTTTATTGAATAGCCGAGATAATATAAGAATTCAAAAGGTGTCATGTTGTCCCCTAAAGGTATCTTACCCACGATACCTTTATTTTTAAATCTTTAATATCTTTGCCTGCTTAGCATGAGGATAACAGTAAGTTTTTAAAAAGTTTTTTTCAAATAGTAAGCGGAGGAAAAATCTCATCTTAAGCCTCGTCTTTTGTTTAGGAAGTACTTTACTAATGTATAAGATAAGCCTGACACAATAATTCCGAGGACGAGACTCCCAACAATTATCGGAAAAATGTAATGGTTAAGGTAATTTATTTCCCGTGAAAATTCAATTTCAAGGAACCTTCCCTTCAGAATCAGGTTGCCTATTTCTGCACTGATGAAAATTTGAAAGGGATATGATATGGGGTTTGAAATCTGTGTGCCTAGAAAGACAATAAGGGGATTGAGCCTGAAGATATATGCAAGACCAATGGCTGCTATTGTGTGGGTGCCTAATATTGGTATAAAACCAATGAGATTACCAAGCGCAACAGCAGAGGCGATTTGGGCTGTTGATAATCCTTTTTTATTAAGTCTTATTATATGCTCTTTAATTTTTGAAAAATATTTCATAAGTTTTAGTATCGGATGACATAAATGTTTTAACTTGAAATGTAAGATAAGCCCATTCTTGAGGATTTTACCTTGATGTATTTTACTATTTATGTATGTACCTTGCAATAACTTCCATTGCACGTTCAACGGCACCTGTGTTCTTTCTATATAATTCCTGTGCCTTTGAACCAATTTGAGTCGCTTTTTCGGGTGCAAGGAGAATCTCTTTTAATTTTTGATAAACCCCTTCTTCATCCACCTCGATAGCAGCCCCTGCCTTATAGAAATCGTTGATTACCGGGAAATTCTCCATGTGCGGGCCGCATAGTATGGGTTTCCCCCAGTATGCTGGTTCAAGGGGGTTCTGACCCCCATATCCTTTGAAACTCTTACCGATGATTGCAATATCTGATATTCCATAAATAGCAGAGAGTTCACCAATTGTATCCAGTAGTATAATAGTCCCTGAAATTATGGAATCTTTAGTTTTAGACTGCAGGAGATCTGATCGTTTTATAAAGTTGAGTCTATTTAATCTGAGCATGTCTTCAACTGGTTTAAACCTCTCAGGGTGTCGCGGAGCAATTATTAAATTGAGGTTCGGAATGTCTTTTTTAATCTCAACATATATAGAAGCTATGAGTTCTTCCTCTCCTTCATGGGTGCTTCCTGCTGTGATGACCTGTCCCTTTATATTTTTTGTCCATTCAGGAATTTGTGAAGGTGGTTTTGTATCGAACTTAAAATTACCTAAATTCTCAACCCTGCTGCTATTGATGCCAAGGTTTCTTATCCTTTCAGAGTCTATTTTGCCCTGCATCCCGAAGAAATCAACACAGGAAAGAACCCTCTTCATAAAAAAAGAAATTTTTTTATAACCTTTGAATGATTTTTCAGAGATCCTTCCATTGAGTACAATAATAGGGATGCTGTTATCCTTAAAAGCCTTGAACAAATTTGGCCATAATTCTGTCTCGATTATAATCAGAATCTCTGGTCTGATACCTTTAAGAATTTTATTCAGAATTAAAGTGATATCCAATGGTAGATAAACAATCGTTGTACCTCCCGATGCCCTTTCCCTTGCTACCTTTTGACCTGTGTCAGTGACTGTTGATAGGATAATCCTTCTTGATGTATATGTTTCTCTTAAACTTTTGATCAATGGAAGTGCTGCCATAACCTCTCCAATAGATACAGCGTGAACCCAGACCACCCCCCCATTCCCCCCCTTACCAAGGGGGGGATATGGGGGGGTAAAGGTCTCAAGGTTAAAAAAACCGAATTTTTCTCTTAGCCATCTTTTTCTGAGGTTTTTTGGTCTTTTCAGATAATGAAAAGGCAGTAAAAAAAACAAAGCAATTATATATATAAGACTGTAAAAAAAATACATTTCTAAATTTTAACTATTTTCTCCATATTGTCATTTCCAATATAATCTCAGCAACCCTTTTTGAGGCTCTCATACAAGAAAATGGTTCTTTGATTAATTTGAAGTAGTTAAGCATCTCTTGTCTATAATTTGCATCAGACATAATTTTTTTAAGCACTATCATTATATTTTCAGGATTAGCCCTTTTCTGAAGGAGTTCAGTTACAACTTCTCTGCCCGAAAGAATATTGACCAGTGATATGTGTTTGACATTCACAATAAGTTTTCCGAGCAGATAAGTTAAAGGGGAAAGTTTATATATAACAACCATTGGAACATTGAGGAACGCAGCCTGAAGAGTCGCAGTGCCTGAGGCGACTACTGCTATATCAGAGGCGGCAAGTATCCTTACCGATTCACCTTTCTTGATAACTACGCCTTCCTGCCTGAGTGCTTCAAGATAGCTGATATATCTCCCTTCGTCTGTATTAGGAGCAAGGGGAATACAGAACTGATGAACCTTACCGGAATTTATTTCGGGATCAGTCTTGAATTGCCTGATAACATCTATCATCAAAGGCAGGAGCCTTCTGAGTTCATGGGGTCTGCTGCCAGGAAGAAGGGAAAGAAGCGGTTTGTCCGGATTGAGCCCAAGAGCAGCTTTAAAGTAAGTTCGAAGTTCGGGGTTCAGAGAAGACCCCCCCTCCAATCCCCCCCTTATCAAGGGGGGGCTGGGGGGGGGATTAGCTCTGACATCTAAATTTTTACTTCTAACTTCTTCTAAAATAGTCTCAATCTCTTCAAATATCGGGTGGCCTACGAACTCACATTTAACTCCTGCTTTTCTATATATATTTTCTTCAAAAGGGAGGATGACCGCCATCCTGTCAACTATGCCGGCGAGCTTCTTAACCCTGCCTTTACGCCATGCCCATACCTGGGGACTTACGTAATACAGTATCTTTATCCCGAGCGCCTTGGCCACTTTTGCTAATTTCATATTGAAATCAGGGTAATCGATAAGAACAAGAACGACAGGTTTAAATTTTTTAAGCGCCTTAACAGCATTTTCGAAAGCTGTCTTTATTTTGCTATATGCTGAAATAACCTCAACAAGGCCGAAAGCATCTGATATGCTTGAGATAAGTTGAACCCCTGCCCTGTTCATTCTCTCTCCACCAACGCCGATTATATTAACATCAGGCCATTTGCCTTTAAGTGCAATTGCAAGGAGCGAGCCGTATAATTCACCGGAGCTTTCGCCAGCAACTATCATAATAGTATTCATATTTTTGATATTGATAAATTCCAGCGGCTTGCAGCAGGATTGTTAATCTGAATCCGATAGTAAAACTTAAACAACATTTCTAATTATTTCTGCTATCTTTGTTATTGATGATTCCTCAAGTTCTGGATACATTGGCAACGAAAGGACCTGCCTGGCTGCTTTTTCAGCAATCGGGAAGTCCCCTTTTTGATAACCCAGGAATTTAAGTGCCTTTTGCAAGTGAAGTGGCACCGGATAATAAATTACTGAAGCAATCCCGTTCTCCTTAAGCTTCTGTTGTAATTTGTTCCTCTTGGGACTCATTATTGTATATTGATGAAAAACATGATATGAACCTTCTTTTTCAACAGGATGCTTTATAATATCCGGGAGGAGACGATTGTAAATTTCTGCATTATGCCTCCTTTTTTTATTGTATTCGTCTATATGGAGGAATTTTATCAGGAGGATGCCTGCCTGTATCTCATCCAGCCGGCTGTTAAACCCAACCCTCTTGTGCCTGTAAGAGCCACGGGAGCCGTGGTTTCTTAATTCTTTTATTCTGCCAGCTACCTTTGAATTATCAAGAACTACCATACCGCCGTCCCCGCATCCTCCAAGGTTTTTACTCGGATAAAAACTGAAACAGCCGGCATCTCCAAAGCTTCCAGTTTTTTTGCCGTTTATCCCGGCACCAAAAGATTGGGCACAGTCCTCGATCACTTTCAGCTTATGTTTTTTTGCTATGTCTACTATATTCCACATATCAGCCGGATGACCGAACAGATGAACAGGCAGAATCGCTTTTGTCTTTTTTGTTATGTTTTCCTCTATCAGGTTTGCGTCTATGTTTAATGTGTCCGGTTCAACATCAACAAAGACAGGTAAGGCGCCTGTATACAGGATTGCCTCAACAGTAGCAAAGAAAGTAAAAGGGCTTGTGATAACTTCATCGCCTTCGCCGATATCCAATGCATCGATTGATAAATGAAGTGCATCGGTGCACGATGCAACACCGATTGCTTCCCGAAGCCCGTGATAACTTGCTACCTTCTTTTCAAACTCGGATACCTTCTGTCCAAGTATAAATTGACCGCTTCCGACAATATCCCTAAGAACATTAAATGCCTCATCTTTAATATCTTGTAATTGTTTTTTCAAATCAATCATTGGTATCATTTCCATATCCTTTACTGCTGTCTCTTTATTACATCAGAGATTTCCAGGACCACCTTGAGTGCGTTTCTTCCTTCAGCACCGGAAACCTTAGGCCTTTTCCTTGTTTTTATGCAATTAATAAAATCTTTCAATTCTTCCTTTAGAGGCTCTTTATTCTCAGGCTTTATGATATCAGTTGATATGCTGCCTTCTTCTGTCCTGAAATGACGCTTTATTTCTGAGTTCATGTAATCAATGGATAAGTAGGAATCTTTTTGAAAAACCTTAAGCCGCCTTTGTTTTACGGGTGATAGACGGCTCACTGTAGCAAGGGCTATGCAGCCATTCTCAAATGAAAGCCATGCCTTTGCAACATCAATCTTGTCTGTAAGTACTTTTGCCCCAACAGCTCTTATCTCTTTAACAGGAAAGGGTATTAAACTCAGTATTATATCTATGTCATGGATCATAAGATCGAGTGTTACGTCGATATCTGTCCCCCTTCCGCCCCTTCCAAGAAACGGCGAAAATCTTTCTGACTCTATAAACAGGGGATTTTCGATCATTTCAGAGGCAGCAAGCACAGCAGGATTATATCTTTCAAGATGGCCTACCTGAAGAATGCAGCCTCTCTTCTCTGACTCCTGAATAAGTTTATCAGCCTCTTTGATATTTTCAGTTATTGGTTTTTCAACAAGGATATCCTTTCCTGCCTTCAGGCAGTCCAGGGCAATCTGATAGTGTGTTGCTGTGGGTGTTACAATGCTGACGGCATCAACTTCTTTCAGGATATGCTTGTAATCATAATATGCCTTGCAACCGTATTTTGCTGCAAATTTATCAGCCGTTTCTTCAACGATATCGACAGCAGTAAGTTCTACGTTTTCAATTTTAGAATAAATCCGTGCATGGTGCTGACCGAGATACCCAACGCCAATAACTCCTATTCTGACAGTCAAAAATTCTCCTCCTTGCGTTTTAGAGAGAATTGCTGATCCTCTTCACCTCTTCAAGTTTTTTCGATGCCCTGCCTGAATCTATTGCATCTGTTGCCGTGTTAAGAGCTGTCTTGAAATCCTCTGTCTTTCCTGCAACCATAAGGGCAACGGCTGAATTCATGAGAATTATGTCGCGCTTTGGTCCTTTTTCACCATTTAGAATTGACAGCGTAATGGCAGCATTATCATACTTGTTGCCGCCAAGTATATGTTCAAGTTTGTTTCTACTGATGCCGAAATCTTCGGGCTCGATATAAAAATTTTCTGTCTTGCCATTATTAAATCTTGAAACCCTTGTTCTGCTGGAAATGCTGATTTCATCCAGTCCATCTTCGCCATGGACAACTACTGCGTCGACTGCCCCGAGATTTCCAAGGACCATTGCAAGTATCTCAGTAAGTTTATTTGCAAATACACCCAGTATTTGCCTCTTTGCATCGGCAGGGTTTGTTATAGGGCCGAGTATATTGAATACGGTCCTAATTCCCATTTCCCGGCGCGGACCAATAGCATATTTCATTGCAGGGTGAAATAGTGGTGCAAAGAGAAAACCGAAGCCTGTTTCGAAGAGACATTTTTCTACATTCTCTGGTGACAAATCTATTTTAACTCCCAGTGCCTCAAGCAGGTCAGCACTCCCTGACTGGCTTGATACAGAACGGTTCCCATGTTTTGCAACAGGTACACCTGCCCCTGCAACAACTATGGCTGTTGTTGTTGAGATATTGAATGTATGTGACATGTCTCCGCCGGTACCACATGTATCCAGAACTCCTTCAGGTGCTTTGATTGTTGTTGCCTTTTCTCTCATGATTTTGGCAGCACCCGTTATTTCCTCGACAGTTTCACCTTTAATCCTTAGGGCTGTGAGAAAAGCTCCAATCTGGGCATCTGTGGACTTACCTTCCATTATCTCTTTAATGCACTCAGCCATCTCCAACTCTGAAAGATTTATTTTATTAACAAGCATGTTTATAGCTTCTTTAATCATTATAATCCTCAAACGTTAGTACTACTCTATATGCACTATATGCATAAGTAAGGTTGCTTGTATGTCATTTGCGCTTGTCGGGAATCTTTCAGAAGAATCCTCTGTTAAAGCTTAATAGAGAAGGATTCCGGACAAGCCGGAATGACAAAGTTAACACAATGTTATATTTTATTTCAAACTTGTCTAAAATAAATTTAAGCAAGAGAAATACGCTTTATAATCACACTGAATCGACATGATTTTTTACGCTTGATATTATTTTAATTTTAAGAAATTCCTCAATAAATCCTTCCCGACCTTAGTAAGTATTGATTCAGGATGAAATTGAACTCCTTCAATAATAAAATCCTTGTGCCTAACACCCATTATCTCTCCAATATCTGTCCATGCTGTTATATCAAGGCAATCAGGCAAGGTATCTCTTCTTATTATAAGGGAATGATATCTTGTTGCCTCAAACGGGTTTGGAAGTCCTGCAAATATAGTTTTTCCATCATGGGTTATCATAGATGTTTTCCCGTGCATGAGACGGGGGGCTCTTATGATTTCTCCGCCAAATGCCGCACCTATTGATTGATGACCGAGGCAAACACCCAAAATCGGTATCTTGCCGGAAAAATGTTTTATAAGTTCTACAGAGATCCCGGCTTCTTTAGGTGTACATGGTCCAGGTGATATGACAATCATTTCAGGGCTCAATTTTTCTATTTCATGAATTGTAATCTTGTCATTTCGAAAGACCCTTATATCCTCGTTAAGCTCCCCGAAATACTGCACGAGGTTATAGGTAAATGAATCGTAATTATCAACCATTAATAACATTCAACTAGCTCCAATTTAAGAAAATTACCTGTTCAATTTTGTCATTCCGGGCTGTTCAGAATCCTTATTTGTTTAAGAAAGATTCTCTCCTCGGCGAGTCGCTGAGGCGACCGAAAAGCGGAAATGGCATCCGGAAAGATGAACATCAACTTAGTTCGCTTTCTGCCATATCAACTGACCTCATCATACCCATTGCCTTGTTCAAAGTCTCTATATATTCACTCTCAGGAATTGAGTCAGCAACAATACCAGCACCTGCCTGAACAAACACCTTGTTTCCCTTTATTACAAGTGTCCTGATTGTAATACAGGTATCCATATTCCCTGAGTAGCTTAAATATCCGACTGCGCCTGCATAAGGTCCTCTTCTCGTTGGCTCAAGCTCTTCTATTATCTCCATTGCCCTTATTTTGGGGGCACCTGTCACTGTGCCGGCAGGAAAGCAGGCACTTAACACGTCAAATGCATCCAGTCCGTTTTTTAAATTACCTTCAACATTAGAAACGAGATGCATAACATGACTGTACTTTTCAATGTTCATTAGCTCTGTTACTTTGACAGAACCTGTCTCAGAAACCTTTCCGACATCATTTCTTCCAAGATCAACAAGCATTATATGTTCAGCCATTTCTTTAGGGTCTTTCTTAAGTTCTTCTTCAAGAAGCCTGTCTTCTTCTTCAGTCTCCCCCCTCTTCCTTGTGCCTGCAATAGGTCTCAGGATTATCTTTCCGTCTTCAAGCCTGACCAGTATTTCAGGAGATGAGCCGACAAGTTTTGCATTGCCTGTGTCAAGATAGTACATGTAGGGAGAGGGATTTATTACGCGTAAAGCCCTGTAGATGTGAAATGGATCTATATCAGATTCGCGCTCAAACCTTTGCGACAGTACGACCTGTACCACATCTCCTGACATTATGTAGTCCTTTCCGCGTGACACGGCATTCTCAAATGCCTCTTTTGTAATAAAAGACGTTGCAAACCCGGACAATAGTGGTTGATCAGGAGACTGGTTGAGGATTGCAAATGATTTGTCATCAGGTTTATTTCTCCTGATTCTTGGTTTTTGACTTCCAACTTTTGACTTTCTTAATTTTTCTATAATATTTTCTATTTTTTCCTCAGCTTCTCTGTATGCCTCTTCAGGAGATTTGTTGTTGATATGAGCATTCGAAACAACCTTTATCTTCCCTTTAAGGTTGTCAAATATAATGACTGTATCTGTAACCATAAAAAACATATCAGGAAGTTTAAGTCCGGGCATTTTCTCATCAGGGATGCTTTCGAAAAATCTGACCATGTCATATCCTAAATAGCCAACAAGACCACCGTAGAACCTCGGCAGACCAGCAACATCAACTGGATTGTATGATGTTATCTCCTTTTTTATAACTTCAAGGGGATTGTCTGTTTTGAATACTTTGGTCCCTGATTCTTTGTCTTTTATCTCTATTTTTTTACCCCAGCTTCTTATGGTCCTGGAGGGTCTGGAACCGAGAAAGGAATATCTTGCCCATTTCTCACCGCCAACCATACTTTCAAGTAAAAATGACGGTGACCCCCCCAGCTTAAGAGTTGCTGATACAGGTGTCTCAGTATCAGCAAGTATCTCCCTGTAGACCGGGATGAGATTCCCTCTTGATGAGAGAGACTTGAACTCTTCTATGTCTGGATAAAGCATATTGACAAAATCTATCCTTTTTATTAGTATTTTTTGATATCGTTCATTATAGCTTATCAACCAATTATAAGTTAATAGTTATATAAGGGCGTTGTTTTTTCGAGTGCGGGTGTAGCTCAGCTGGTAGAGCACAACCTTGCCAAGGTTGGGGTCGCGGGTTCGAATCCCGTCGCCCGCTCCATTATAATAATAGTAGGCAGTAAGCAGAAAGCGCCTTTTAGTGAACCTGAACTTTCTGAATACTTCTTACTGTTTAGGCTAACTTACATGGCGGCGTACCCAAGTGGCTAAGGGAGAGGTCTGCAAAACCTTTATGCAGCGGTTCAAATCCGCTCGCCGCCTCCAATATTTGATAATTCGTCACTGTCTCTTATTAAATCAAGAAATGTTGTATCAAGCTCCCTATCTTCAAAATATTCTTTTTCGAGCATCTCAATATAGAACCTGTCGAGGTTGCTGTTGTTAAGGAAGTCTTCCCTCAAAGCAGTGTCCTTATTATGTATTATCAGCGGCAAAAGGTGGTTGATATAAAATGACTCTTTTTTGAGATCTAAAAATACCTTATCGAATAATCTCTTAGGCACGTCTCTA
>MHEF01000111.1:0-19093 GCA_001805125.1 Nitrospirae bacterium RBG_13_39_12 | reverse complement strand
AGCTCTTTCTCGATGCTTTCCTTGATCTTGTCTTTAGTGTCCAGACCCGGGAAAAAGTTGTGCATCCTCTCTTTGAGGACAGTTCGCACTTGTTGATAAAGTCTTTCCTCTTCTGCGATCATCATAAACTCTGTGATAATTTCCTTAATGGACGCATCACCAATAGAGATTTTGTTGATTCCTTTTGATATTGAATTGATCTTTCTCCTGCCGTAACTTGTAATATATTTATTAATAAGCAGATCCTTAATAAATATATTTTCAAAGAGTTTAATGTCGAGCTTGTCAAATTCGTTCTTATTTCCTACCAGGCTTCTAAGGGAATCCTCCGAGAGCATAACATTCTCCATGAATGCTACCTGACTTAAAATTGAATAGACATTATCATATCTGTCAAAGTACGTGACAATTGATGTAAACTCCTCAAAAAGGCTGAAATCATTATTTTCACGTGCTATCTCGTCACATGCCTTTACTGTATCTAAGAGGATATTTTCAAAACCCTTGTCATTCTTTGAATATGCCAGCTGTTTTGCCTTTATCAGCCTGACTATGTCTTCATTTATTATATGTTTTTTAAGGGATGTGTCCTTGAAGAACAGGCTCTGAAGTATTGACCTTGTTTCCTTGAGATACTCGGCCTCTTCTATCTCTTGCATCTTTTTGCCTTTCAAAAGCAGCCCATCAAGGGTCTCGAAGAGCACAGATGGTATGTTATTTCTTATGGCGAGTGAGCGCAACCTCCTTAGTCTTGCAGACTCTGCATGTTGAAAAATGTCTTTTGAAAGTCCGCTTATGAGTATGTCCCTATACTCATCTACAATGCTTTTATTGTTGGGGTGCCTGTACATTATATCTATTTTCATCCTCTCTTGCTGATAACGGTCTATACTGTATCTTGTTACAACATCGTTAATATGTAGTTCGTCGTCGGATGATAGTGATCTTTTTTCAGAATATAAGTTTTTGAATGTCTCATAAAATTGCTGGTTGCCGGAATGAATAAGCTTAAAGATAAATATTGTCGAATTTTGCTCTTTCAGTTCGGACAGAAAACTATAGAGGAGTTCTGTGTCCATGTCAGCATGTATAAAATACGTTCTTTTTAGAAACTTACCAACAGCCTGGAGTATTTTTTTCTGCCTCTTTATATAATCTCCGCTGAAATCGGATGAAACAAAGAAGTAATAATTTTTCACAGCATGGCCATGGAAGAAAATATGATAAAAAGATTCCCCGCCTTCTATATCGTTAGTAAATACAATTTTTTCGTCATTATCAAGAAATGCACCGAACATGATAAGCCTGTTAGTTATTGTACTTTTCATTGAATCCTTAAGTGGTTTTTCTACACCAAACATATACTCGCAGAAGCTTCCGCCAGTACCTTTATAGTGAACGCCGTCGTTTGTCATTGTGAATTCATTGCCTCTTGAGAAAAACCTGATACTCGATGGTCCTTTATCATAAAAATAGGTATTGTATACACTGGCTCCACTGATGAGGGCAAAATACTCTACAGGCCCGATGCTGCCGTGAAGTCTGATATCACCGATCATAGGAAAAATATAACACAGGCATATAAATTATTCTATTGGCTTGTTACCCGGATTGTTTCGTTGTAATAGTTTAGGAATCTAAAAGGAGATTAATGAAAGGATTTGTAGTTGAGAAATCGAAACGACAGAAACGCTCTCACATTTGATTACGGTGCATTGATATGCATTGCTGAAAAGGAATATTTTAGTTAATATATTTTTATGAGATTTCTTTTATGCCTAATACTGTTCTTTACGTACTGTTCGCCTGTTTATGTTGGTGAGACAGATGGTAAGGCGTATCTTGTGAGGGGCAAAGACCAGCTTGAAAGCGGAAAATATAATGACGCTATATTAAGTTTATCTGCCGCGGAAAAAGAGTTCCCTCTTCTGGGGGATTATGCTTTATTATGGCTTTCTGATGCCTATCATGAAATCGGAGATCATAAAGAGTCTCTTAATATAATTCATACTCTGACAAGCAAATATCCTGCTTCGCCGCTTATAAAACAATCCCGCATAAGAGAAATTAAAGAGGCAGAAGAAGTTTCGGAAGAGAATATTCAGCAGTTATACGAATCGTATATAAAGGACTACCCGGATGATACAGAGATTAAGTATTTATATGCCCGGTGGCTTAAGAAAAATGGGAAGGATGACATAGCAACGCAGGTCTTTAAGGACATTTATTTGAGTGCTGGATCCTTTTCAACGATGGCATTAAGCGAGCTGAAGTCCTCCGACATAACCGCAGAAGATCTGTTTAAAAAAGGCACAAACCTTATGAACATGAGGGATTTCAAAAGTGCGGAATCTGTTCTGAGGGCTGCGATAGTAAAGGATGACGGAAGGTTGAAAAACAAGATTCTTAATAGTCTGGGAATGTCCCTTTTTAAGCAGAAAAAATACCATAAAGCTGCGGAAGTCTATAGTAAGGCTAAAGATAAATATTGGCGGGCACGCTCTCTTTACCGTGAAGGAAGAAAGGAGGAATTCGATTCTGCTCTCAGAGAACTGTTGAGGAGCAGAGATAGAAGAGCAGGTATAATTCTTGTTTCAATTGCCTCTGACAGAAGGAGAGATGGAGATACTGATAAGGCAGTAGAAATGTATCAAGACGTTATTGAACGGTTCCCCTCAGAGACTGAAGATGCATTATGGGGAATTGGATGGACTTATTACTTAATTGGAAAATACAATGAGGCGTCCAGGGTATTTACAAGACTGTATGATACTTACGGCGATACAAAATACCTTTACTGGAAAGCTCGCAGTTTTGATGCATGTGGAAAAGATGCCCTCGAGATTTATTATGAAATTATGGGGAAAGGGCGTGATTTTTATGGCATCATGGCATACATAAAAGCTGAAGAATATCCTGAAAAATCCGGCATGACTGAAATCAAAAAATTTTTAGGTATTAAACCATCAGACACAGACGTCCCAATTACCCATCCTAAAAATGATCGCATAGAAGCTTTATTGGACATTGGTTTATCCAGAGAAGCGTTTTCAGAACTGATATACATTTCAAGACGCCCCAGCACAACGGAGGAGCTTTTGTATATCTGTTCAAAGTTTCAAGAACTCGGTAAATATAAATATTCTGTAAATCTGGCTTTAAAAGTCCCCCAAATAGAAGAACTGTACCACTTCAGGTATCCGATTGCATATGGGGATATTGTTAAAAGTCTTTCAGATAGATATGATTTAGATCCACTTTTAGTTCTTTCAGTTATAAGAGAAGAAAGCAGATTTGATCCTGAAGCCAGATCTGTTGCAGGTGCCTTAGGGTTGATGCAGATCATGCCCTATACTGCATACAGACTTGATAATAACTTGAAACTGGGCATAAATGGTTCACATGAAGTGCTCGATATCAGAAATAATATTCACTTTGGCATATATTTTCTAAGCAATCTTATTAAAGAATTTGGCTCTTATTCTTATGCACTTGCTTCTTATAATGCCGGGGAATATATTGTGAGAGAGTGGTTGCAAAAAGGGAAATATAAATCAATTGATGAATTCATTGAAGACATTCCATATGGAGAAACCAGGAACTATGTTAAGAAGGTTATAACCACTTTTTTTGAATATAAGCGTATTTCGTCATTAGAAGACGACAATATAGAAATTTCCCTTGAAAAGTTGTAGACTTTAACTTAATCTTCTGTTATTTTATATAATGGTTTCGAAGAAGACCCTCTTTGATGACAACCAGGTTATTGATAATTCTTCAGGTATAAGAAAGGAGGTTACGCCATTGGAAAAACTTAAGATTCTCGAAGATAAAATTGCAGCAACAATTGAGAGGGTCAAGGCTCTTAAGGAAGAAAGGGTATTTATGGAGAAAAGGATAAAAGAACTTGAAACCCTGTTAAATGAGAGGAATCAGGAGATTGACCATCTCAAGTCAGAAAAAAACTCGGTAAAAAGCCAGATTGAAGGGTTACTGACTGAGCTTGAGACGATAGAAATAGAGTAAAAGGCTATGGGGAGCGTAGAAGTATACATTTTAGGACAGAGATATACAATAAAAGGGGATGCTCCTGAAGAACATATAAGAAAGCTTGCTTCCTATGTTGATAATAAGCTTAAGGAAATCTATAACTTGTCACCTAACATTACGCCTGTAAAGGCATCCATCCTGACTGCACTGGACATAGCAGATGAACTCTTCAGACTGAAGAATGAACAGGAGGAGATGAATAAGTATATAGATGAAAAGACGAGGACACTGACTGCATTGTTTGATTAAGCTTGTAATAAGTCTCTTATCTCTCTTCTATGACTTTTTCACCAATTTCACAATTTTTATAGATACGCCGAGTATGGAGTATCATCGCTCGTTCTTTTCCCAAACCCGAAAGCTTTCGAGATCGGGGATAAATCCGTTCCACGGTTTGTGATTTTCAATTAGTAAATAGTCCGGGTTAATATTTATTCTTGAGACAAAACTTGTTTTCCGTAGTAATGTCCCAACGCTTTGAGTTGCTGACAAGTTTTAGTGACAATTCATGGCATCCATCGGTAATCGTGTTTCTTTCAAACTCAACCTTCCATCCAACAACGAAATTTTTGTAATATTTTTCACCAAGACTGAAATACCTTGCTACGTCTGGTCTGTTAAAAATAAAATTGGCTTTCAATGCAGTTTTGTTGTCAATTACTATAAATAAATCCTCTGCAGGTGAGTTTCTGCGGGCGTCAAATGCCCACCCATCTATCAATATCTGTTTTGAATTTTCAGATATAAATATTTTATTGTCTCTATCGAATTTTTTACCGTTTACATGGTCAATCCAGAATTCGAGATTGCCTTTGTTATCAACATATTCATGAGTAATCCAGTATATCAGATTGTGCCTATTGTGAGTCCGTTGTGTTTTATTCAGCCATTGCTCATACATAGAAAAAAAATATGGTCCTATTGACCGACGAAACGGGAGAACTCCATGTCTCCATGAAAATTGCTTTTTTACTTCAGAAAGAGGGGGATCACATTCAATTGCTAAGGCTAGGGCACTTACCATTCCAGTTCTGTCGACACCTCTTAGACAGTGAATCAGGACAGGCTTTTCAGATGTTGATAATATGTCCAGTATTTTGATGAGCATGCTGTATCCCGGCAGATCATGCGGGGGTAGCTGAATATCATAGTGTTTTACATTATATTTTTTTGATATCTCTCTTTCTTTAATATACCATTGATCGTCTTTATAGCTTCCTCTCAGATTGAGTATTGTTTTAATGCCCTTTTCTTTTAAGTTTTTATCAAGAAAATCGACTGAAGGTTGGGAACTTCGGTAGACCCTGTCTTTTACAACAGTATCTATCCTCTTATGGAAGTATGCATAATAAAACACGAACAGAACTAAAAGAAAAAAAATAAGAAGGAGAAATATCTTTTTCCGTGACAAAGGCAAATTACTCCCTTATTTTGTTACAGTACATAAGGCTGATAGTTTAACTTAATCTGAATTTTATCACAGAAACATTTTGAAGGACAGACAGTAAAACAATGAAGGTGCTTTTCAAACCCCGCGGGCTTAAATGGGTTAAATAAGTGTTTTAATCAGTTTTCTCCTGTCTATTTTTTAAGGGGTTGGAGATCTGGAAAATCCCTTTTAAAAGAGGATATCCATGCACAATCACGTATGGAATCAATCTTAATCTTTATTCAGTATTTTAAATGCCGTTACCACACAAATAGTTCTTGTCAGTATTATTGGTATAAGTTATATTATTAACATTAAGAAATGCATATTGATAAAATTGAGTTAATAGGATTTAAATCCTTCGCAGAAAAAACCACATTTAACTTTCATTCAGGTGTTACCTGTATTGTCGGACCAAACGGTTGCGGAAAGAGTAATATTGTCGATGCCTTCCGATGGGTTCTCGGCGAGCAGAGCGCAAAGAGCCTCAGGGGCGAGAGAATGGAAGAGGTTATTTTTAATGGTTCTGTATCTAAAAGACCCAGAGGTATGGCAGAGGTTACCATGGTTGTTTCCGGGATAAACGGCTCACAGCAGTCTTCCCCCAGTGAAAATGGGGAAGGCTCATCAGATATAGCATCAGTTACGAGAAGGCTTTACAGGTCCGGCGACAGTGAATATATACTTAACAAAAATCAGTGCAGGCTAAAGGATGTAAAAGACCTTTTTCTAGATACAGGCCTTGAAGTGAAAAGCTATTCCGTGCTTGAGCAGGACAGAATTTCAGAAATACTTAACTCAAAGCCCCAGGACAGAAGATTTTTAATTGAAGAAGTAGCAGGAGTTATGAAATATAATGTCAGGAAGAAAGAAGCTCAGGCAAAACTTGAATCATCCAGGACAAACCTGCAAAGAGTAAATGATATCATCACTGAGGTAAAAAAACAGATCAACCTCATAGACAGGTTGGCTAAAAAAGCTGAGAAATATAAAAAGCTTTCTTCCGAACTGCGTTTTATCGAACTGAAGATTGCGAAAAAAGATTATCATGCCTTGAAAAATTCATTCGAGGAAATACTTTCAGAGTACACCAAATTAAGGGAGGAAGATTCTCTTAAAAGAGCGGAGCTTGCTAAGACAGAAAACGAAACTGAGACAAAACGGCTTGAACTCCTCGAAAAAGAAAAAATTCTGGAACAAGTACAGATAAAGTTCCAGAACCTGGAGAAGGAGATTGCTGAACTGGAAAAGATTATAGCAGTTGCAAGGACGGAGAGAGATAATCACAAAGAATATCTTATTAAGCTTTATCAGCAGGAGAAAGAATTTAATTTAAGAGGAGAAGAGCTATTAAGTAAACAGAAAGAGCTGGAAAATATTGAAGCGGAGCTCTTGTCAGAAATAGAAAAAATGAAAGAACTGCTAAAGGACAAAATCGATTTCCTGAGGTCCACGGAAGAAGAACATGTGCAGAAAGAGGAACTGCTTGAGGAAAGAAGGCGTGAAATATTCAGGATTACAGAAGAACTCAGCAGTCTCAGAAATGATCAGAGCCGGCTTCAATCTTCTTTTGAAAGCCTGAACCAGCGTGAAGCAACATCTGTAAAAGATACTGAGAATTTGAAGATCGCATTAGCCGATATGGAATCTTCTTTAAAGAATTTAGAGTCAACGCTTCTTGAGAAAAATAACACTCTGTTACAGTTTAATGAGAAAAAAGGAATAATTGCAGATCAACTCTCTGTAAGCAGAAACAGGATCGAGAGTCTCAAGGAGACCTTGTCGAAACTCAAAGAAGAGCTTGCATCATACACATCACGTATTGAGTCTCTGAGGGAAATTATATTTGATGGATCAACAAAGGATCTGCTCTCAGAAGATTTGAAATTTAATCTGATTGAGTCAATTTCAGATGTTATTGAGATCGAACATGATTATGAAAAAGCTATTGAGAGTGCCCTTTCTGACAAAGTGAACTCATTCATACTCTCGTCATTCGATGACATTGAGGTTGCCATATCGTTATTAAAAGAAAAGGGTTTAGACAGAACAGCATTCATACCGGTTACTCCAGCCATTAGTAATGTGAAGATAGATGTGCCCGAGGGAGTTATAGACAGGGCACTGAGTTTTGTACGGACTAAAGATGAATTCTCAGGTGTGGCCAGAAGTCTGTTTGAAAATATCTTTATAGTCAAGGACCTGAAAACAGCCCTAAATTTAATTTCAGCAGGACATAATTTATATTTTGTGACTCTTAACGGAGAGGTTATAGAACCATCAGGTGCGGTTATCATGGGTGGAGTAAAAGAAGTTTTCAGGAAGAAAAGAGAGATTAGAGAACTCGAGGAAGCCATCGGGAAAAACAAGACTGCGATAGATCATACACAGGCTGAATTAAGTTCTATCCACAACCTGATTGAAAGAAAAGAAGCAGAGCTTAAAAGCATTGAATCCAATATTGTGGATACAGAAAGAGAATGTTCACTCTTGAGGCTAACAGCTGACAATAACAGAGAGGAAAAGGAACATAAAAGCAGAAAACTTGCTTACCTTATTATGGAGATGGAACAGATAATTGATGAGAAAGAGTCTATAGAAAAGCTAATCAGGGAAAAAGACGCCGAACTCCAGTTAATGGATTTAAAGAAGGTGGAATTGGAGAAAAACGGAGTGTCAATTCAGGAGGAAATAACACAAAAAAGGTCAGATCTCGAGGTGTACCGTGCAGAGGTAACTGACATAAGACTATCAATAGCATCTCTTAAAGAGAGAATAGAATCAATCAATAAAGAAAGGGAAACTGTTTACACAAATATAACAGCTAACGACCAGAAAAAAGAGTTCTTATCGGCTGAGATTTCTTCAATAAAGTCCCGTATCCTGCAGCGCGAAACAGAAATGGCTACGCATGAGGAAAAAACAAAATCTCTGGTTTCTGTTGCGGATGGGTTCAAGACAGAAATAACTGAGAGAAAAGATGTTATAGATACTGAAAATCATGAGCTGCTTGCAACTGAACAGGGGCTGAAGATTCTCAGGAATGAAATAAATTCACTTTCACAGAGAGTATCTGAACTTGACATTAACAGGACAGAGTACAAGTTGAAATTAGAAAACCTTTGTGAAAACGTGAGGCAGAACTACGGTTCAGAGCTTGATACTGTTGAGATAGAACCACTTACAACAGAAGATGAAAATCGGCTCGTCGAGCTTAAAGAAAAAGTTCAGGACCTCGGACCTGTAAACCTTGGCACTTTAGAAGAATATGAAGAACTGCGTATACGGTATGAATTTCTTACTAATCAGCAGGAAGACCTTAACAGATCTATTGCTGAGCTTGAAGAGGCAATAACCAGAATAAATATCACCACACGTAAAAAACTCAGAGAAGCTTTTGAGGCATTAAAGATAAAATTCTCTGAGGTATTCTTTGTTCTTTTCGGTGGTGGAAGGGCTGACCTGGTCATGACAGATGAAGACAATATCCTTGAGACCGGTATTGATATAATAGCTCAGCCTCCGGGTAAAAGACTTCAGAATATAAACCTTCTATCAGGTGGAGAAAAGGCTCTTACAGCGTTGTCCCTTCTTTTTGCCAGTTTTTTAATAAAACCGACTCCTCTTTGTATTCTTGATGAGGCAGATTCACCGTTGGATGAGGCGAACACAGAAAGATTTGCAAGGATGATACAGGGACTCTCTAAGGATACACAATTTATTGTTGTAACTCATAACAGAACGACTATGAGTTCGGCTGACTATTTATACGGAATAACTATGGAGGAGGCTGGCATCTCTAAGGTAATGTCCATGAGACTTGTTGAGGCTTAATTCATATGTCAGCAAACAAATCTGCAGCAAATACAATCTCTGATAAATTACCTGATATAAGGGTCTCGACACAGCCGGAAGATTTAATATGCTACAGCTTTGATGCATCTGGTTTTGAGTCATCTCCTTCAGCGGTTATATGGCCTGATAACACAGAGGATGTTGTTAAGGTAATGAAATATGCCTATGGAAACGGCATTCCTGTTGTTCCGCGTGGAGCCGGTACAGGCATGACAGCCGGCGCTGTTCCGGCAAAAGGTGCAGTAATCCTGAGTTTTGAAAAAATGAACAGGATACTCGAGACAGACTCTGAAAATCTTAATGTCTTATGTGAACCCGGCGTAATAAATGGGAAACTTCAGCGTGAGATCGAGCGTATAGGATTGTTCTATCCACCAGATCCTGCGAGCATGAATTTTTGTACCATAGGCGGGAACGTTGCAGAAAACGCAGGCGGGCCCAGGGCTTTAAAATACGGTGTTACAAGGGACTATGTAATGGAGATAGAGGCTGTACTTCCAAATGGCGAGATAATAACCGTTGGAGTCAAAACGTCAAAGGGTGTTGTGGGGTATGATCTGGCGAGACTCCTTGTAGGTTCGGAAGGAACTTTGTCAGTATTTACAAAGATAAGGCTGAAGGTTCTCCCTCTGCCTGAATCAGTTGTAACGTTGCTTGCAATTTTCAATAATCTTGAGTCATCAGGCGAGGCAGTCTCAAAGATTATATCTGCAAAGATTATCCCGAGGACCCTCGAGTTTATGGACCGGGAAGCTATAAAAGCTGTTGAGAATTACAGACCTATAGGGCTTCCTCAGAATGTCGAGGCGATTTTACTTGTAGAATTAGACGGACATCCGTCTGCGATAACAAAAGAGGCAGAAAAGATATCCGAGATATGCCGGGGTCTTGGTGCAGAGATTGAGATGGCTGAGGATGAGGATGCGAGAAATGACCTGTGGGCTGCAAGACGTGCAGTATCGCCTGCCCTTTATAATATAAATCCTACGAAGATAAATGAAGATATTGTTGTTCCCAGAAATAAGGTATCTGAGATGCTGAGACGTTTGAGCAAGCTTTCAGAGAGAAGTGGTGTAAAGATAGTAAATTTCGGCCATGCAGGCGATGGAAATATACATGTAAACATAATGGTGGACAAGAACAATAAAGAGGAATATGAAAAAGGATTGAGACTTGTAGAGCAGGTTTTTAAAGATACCCTGTCGCTGGGCGGGACTATTTCCGGAGAGCATGGGATAGGGCTTACAAAGTCGCGTTATATCGGAATGGAGATATCTAAAAAAGAGATCGAAATTATGGAGTCCATAAAAAAGGTATTCGACCCTAAAAAAATACTGAATCCCGGCAAAATCTTTCCTAAATAACAAAATTATCATCATTTCAAATTGTCCGGATGCAGCTTTCTTCTTAAGGTCTTCAAAAGAAAAACCTGTTATAATGGTATTGATTCCAGGTAATAATCAATATCAGCAAAAGAAAAGAGGAGATGAATCGGGTGAAAATACTCCTCATTTACCCTAACTTCCTTGACGACAGGCTCCACGCTGAAGATGTGCGTGTTGTACCAATCGGCCTGTATTACATTGGGGCACTTTTAAAGGAAAATCATTTTGATGTTGAAATATTGAACTGGCATAACATCAACAAGACACCCCACAAGATCGAGGAGACACTCAAAGAAAAAAAGCCTGACGTGATAGGGTTTTCCATCGTGCATGCCAACCGGTGGGGTGGGATTGAGATTGCTGCGATTGCAAAACGGATTCTTCCCGATGTAAAAATTGTTTTTGGTGGAATCGGCGCTACCTTCCTGTGGGAGCATCTTATGAAACACTTCAGGGAGATCGACTATGCGGTCATAGGGGAAGGGGAATACAGTTTTCTCAGTCTGGTCCAGTGCATCGAGAAGAAACACAGCTACGGAATTAACGAGATTAAGGGAATTGTATTCAGGCAAGGTGAAAAGGTTGTAAAGACGAGCGATGCTGAGGTAATTCAGGATTTGGACCGATTGCCGATGCCGTCAAAATACTTCGAATTTCAACACCTGTCCTCTTCCCGCGGCTGCCCCTCCAACTGTACCTTCTGCGGCTCCCCTAAATTCTGGGGGCACAGGGTCAGATTTCACTCTTCAGAATACTTCGTGGAGCAACTGGAAAGCTTATGCCGCAAGGGCATTACCTTCTTCTATGTTTCAGATGATACCTTTACAATGAGGAAGGATCGGGTGATCGAGATATGCAAAAAGATTATCGAAAAGGACCTTAAGATAACATGGGTCGCCATTTCCCGTGTAAACTATGTAAACGAAGAGATGCTTTGCTGGATGAGGAAAGCGGGTTGCATTCAAATAAGTTACGGGGTAGAAAGTGGCTCAGAGAAAATCAGGGAAGTGCTGAACAAGAATATCAAGACTGGTATGATCAGGAAGGCTTTTGCCCTGACTACCAGTTACGGCATCCTTGCCCGCGCCTACTTCATTTATGGGTCACCCGGCGAAAGCTGGAAGACAATACAAGAGACTATGGATTTAATCCACGAGATAAAGCCGCTGAGCACTATTTTTTACATCCTGGATATCTTCCCCGGCACAGCCCTGTATGAGGATTTTCAGCAGAAGACGAAGCTTGGCGATGATGTCTGGTTGAAGAGGGTTGAAGACATAATGTACTTTGAAACTGATCCACGGTTAACTGAGGACATGATCCTGGCCTTCGGGAAAAAACTCAGATCTGATTATTACCTCCGTCTTCCCGGGTTTGCGGATACCGTTCAGCTTGTTGATAAGAAGGATCTCTTCGAATACCACGCCGATTTTCTCTCAAGGCTTGCCATGACATTCAGCCATGGAGACTATGCTGCAATCGAAGCCATACCTGGCAAGGAAGAAATTGCGCAAAGGCTGTATGAGAGATCATTGTCATACCATCCCACCCAGAGAGCCTATCTGGGGTTAGGGATTATCAGGCAGAAGCAGGGGAAATACGATGAATCTCTGCAGATATTTTCCGAAGGAACAAAACGATTCCCCGGGGACGGATCATTAGCCATATCTCTGGGCATAAGTTACATGAATCTGGGACAATATCGAGAAGCGCTGGAATGCTTTAACAGGTTTTCGGATTCACGGGAAGCACTGAAGTACACTGCCGCCTGTTATCGCGCGCTGGGGGATTCTGAAAATGAGTCGTCAGTTCTCAGAAAACTGGAAAGGCTGTCAGGCTCAGACAGGATTTAACAAATTTCCTTTAGTTTATGGCATGAGAAAGCTTTTCGGAGTAGCAGAAAGTTTACTCTGTTTAGATGAATAAGACTCTTAATTTGCTTTTTTGTGTATTCCTATTGCGCTTAAAAATGGCTTAATCGGACTTTCAGGTAGATGCCAGGGAGCATCGATGGCAGCAACAGTCCAATGAGATTTGCTTTCGGCAGTTAATGATGTTCCCCCTATATCTGTCCATGTGGTATCTCCTACAATAGCAAGTGCCGTGACATCGCCTTTTCTTCCGTAAACTACATAATGTGTAGCTCCGTCAACGGCATTCCATCTAAGCATTACCCCGCCTTCATCCCCTGTCATTGTAATACTTGTTGCAGATGATGCTAATGTCTGGTTTACCGGATTCAAGGCTGAAACGTGGTATGTATAAGTATCTGGAACAAGATTACCGTTAGGTACAGAAGATAATGTAAGTCCTGTGGGGTAATCGGTTTCTTCTAATGGAGTGTATTCGAACTCCTGTATGTAGCCATTAGGCAGGTTGCTGTCTGTAATATTAATAATTCCCACAACCATCTTCTCTGTCTGCCAATCATAATCGTAGTGTGTAGCTGAAGGATTATGCTGTAATAAATATGAATAAACTATATTGTCGCCATTAAGCTGGCAGGACACTCCGAATAACCTGTCACCCCATTGCATCGTTTCAAGTATTTTTACCTCTTTCAGAACACCATGTGGCTGAGTCCTGTAAACAAGATAATACTCAATAGGAAATACTCCTAAAAACCCACCTGCTTCAAGGGGTGTTGATAACCGCTTTATCTTATAAAACATTACAAATAGCTCATCATCTACCAATTTGCCCTGAGCTAAGTCCTCTTCTGTAAGAGTACTTCCGTTTTGAAGGGTGGTATGGTCAAAATCAATAACTTCCATAGGAGAATCTACAAGAGTAGACTGAATTAACAACCTTCCATCTGGCAAGGTATGTGTATATTCCTGCTGTGCACTATCCGACCATTCTTTTGCATCCTGCATCATCTCCCAGTATGCATCTTCACACCCAGAGATTAGAGATGAATAACTCTCCAATTTAGGTGTCCTCCAGTTACCCCACATTGATTTAGCAGAGTAATCTAAACTCTTAACAAGGGTATCGCCAAAATAAAGTTCCTGTTTTCCTTCTCTGGTAATCCTAAAAGTATGGTCAGTTATCCCACAAGCACTAAATGTCGGGCCAAGCTCGATATTTGTATCGTAGGCATATAAAACCCTAAGTGCCTTTGTGTCCAAAAGCGCTATAACAGTATTTCTTTCAATATAAGAATCCCAAGGTATAATATCCCAATACTCAGGAAAAGCTGAAGGGTCTAACCCAATATTCTGTACTATTATCTCATCATTATGAACGTATCTGTAAGGACCACCACCCATTGAAGGTGTGTAATCAAAAACCTGATATATATAATCCAAACCATGCCCTCTTCTTGAAGCAGCCCAGGGTCTTGCAATATCTGTCTGAGCATATATGCCATATGAGAAATTATTTATTTTTGTAAGACTTGTAAATCTGCCTGTTGGCGGAGAGTTGTAATAGCGTAGCCCGTAGTTATGTAATGCTTCACCTCTTTGCCACTCAATACCACTTCCCCAGTGCCCTGATTCATCACGTCCAACATCCTGCATCACATAGCTTATCTCATGCTTATCTTTGGTCGAATTATTGTTAATGACAAGAGAGGAAGTATAATAACCATCAAAATACCTGGTGCCGTTGAGAGTAAAACTATCAACAGGTGTTAATGTATATGCGCTATTTTCAGGTATCATATCAAATGGTAATATTGCGGTTATATATGTACGGTATCCTTCCTGCGTATGTCCGTAAGGAGCGGCACTTACAAAAAACAGGTATTCATCGTCTTTAAAATCAAATTTGAGACTCCTTCCTGCCACTGCGTTTTCTTCATTCCCAAGTTTTCCCCTGAATACAAGCATATATTTACCATCTTCTTTGGCATTTGTCGGTGGAGTAAAAATAATATTTGTGCTTTTATTATTACCCGAGCTTTTCTTGTGGATGCTTAGATAGCTGCTCCATGCTTTGACTCTATCATCGTTTTTATTGTCATACCAGAGTTCAAAAGTCCCGCTCATATCTTCATCAGTGTTGTTCACTATTACATAGCCGGAGCCGGTTCCATCATCAGGAATCACCTCAATATCGCCTCTGAAGAAATAATTCAGCAACCCTGCCGAGTAACCAACAGCGCGGGGGATAAGAAGTGAGGCATACTTCTCATAGCACTTATCATCTAATCCAACGGGTAAAAAACGATTATATTGAGGGAAGTACTTTAAGCGGTCATTATATAATATACTTGCAATGGCCAGATGGGTTATTGCATCTCCATCGCCTACCTTTCTAAGATATCTTCGATTATTGGAAGAATCGGTCCAAAGAATTGCGTTGCTTCCCTTTGGATATGGTGCATAATGTCTGTGACTTGAATATAAATCATCTGTGAACATTGTATCCCGACTTAAGAAGTTGGCGTTTGTATATTCGGCTATGCCGATTCCTGAGTTAGTGGTTATTTCAGGGTTTTGGCCATTATAAAGATCTGTATCGATAATTCGTGAAATAGGGACTGGTGCTGAAGAAACTGTTGGAATATTGAAGTTTGATTTGTCAAATATAGGGTTATTTATCCAATTATTCCAAAAAGTAGGCCTCATTTTTTCAACGTATGCTTCATAAGCCGGAAGAACATGAGCATCATTCCTAACATGTTCTGGGACGGAGGCATCCTGAACAAGGTGCATAAGCTGACCTACTGCCCTGAAGGTTCTGGCAAAGTATTCGTTCCTTTGTGTTTTATTCGTTGAAGTAAGTGCTGAATAAAAATAATTTCTTGCATCAGACCATGACCACTTTCCGCCTATATGCTGATTCGGATTCTGTGACCAGAGAACTGACGATTGCCCTGTATAGAACCCTAAAAATTCATTCAAACCAGCTTCTGACCAGTACTTCAAGGGATTATGAAAATGATTAACCGAACGTGTTGGTTTATTTTGAATATAATCCGTGATTGAACCTGGACGGTCTTCTTGGATACCACCGTAACCAAGCCACTCAGCTATACTTTGATTTACTCTTCCACCCGATGCGTTAACACCGCCAAATTTTTGTTTGTACCCGTCTATAAAGCCTAAATTATGTATCAAGTATGTATCTAACGAGAAACCATTAATGGTTCTCTCCGCTATATTTATATTAATCGCCCTATGCGTCTCTTCTTGTAGAGCCAAAACGTGTGAATAGAAAAAGCTAATTAGGAGAACTATCAAACAAAATATAATGAGTACCCTTTTCCTCATTTTTCATACCTTTTAAGATCATCGTATTCAGATAGTCCAATATTGCGACTTTCCTCATTAATCAATTTTATAAATGCCCCTTGCTTACTATAGAAACTCCCGTCACCATCCTTATGAAAAGGCGATGGCAATGAAAGTTTCCTATCCTCCTTATTTGTAAGCCCTGGTAATTCAACAGTTGTTCCTTCAGCAACTTTATCATTACCTTCCGGTTTAAATTTTCCTTTACATGCATCGATGCCAAATTCCGCGGGCCATGAGCAATATCCCGGTTTAAAAACAATAAAATGAGGAGGATTCGTGATGTATATACCTGTTAGAAGGGTAAAAATAGCAGTTATGTTACCCATCTCTCTTCCTCTCGGACCCTTTATCACCCATTCACCGTTCTTGTCTGTTAAAGTCTCGACAACATCTTTAAGTCTTGAAGTAGAGCCGGTCGGTGTTGCCCGTTCTTCATGCCATGATACTACTACCACAGCGCCTTCAATAGGCTGTTTTGTATCGGCATCTATCACTTTACCCTGAAAGGTGGCACACCAAGCACCTTGAGTAAACAAGAAGAATAAGAATACAACCATGAAAATTCTCATTTTTCCTCTCCTCTCTTTAAAAGAAAAGTATTTTCCAAAGACCACCATCATCTTTTATGAACTCCACATAAAAAGAGTATCCCGTACCATCTTGAATTGCGTTCATATGGTATTTGGCAACCCCATCCTCCAGTTCATCCAAATTAATATCAGACATTGACTGAACAATAGACGGCAAAATGTCCTTCATCAATTCGAAATTATAGCTATACATTTCCTGTGCACTACTGCTGATATATCTCAGTGCATAGTTTGTATCCCCTATAACCATAGCTTCTTTCATTCCCTCCCACTTGCCTTTTAAGAGAGTGTCAATCTCTGTCTTTGACATTATTGTTATAGCAATTGTATCAGAATATGTATTTCCCTGATCGTCTGTAACTGTCAATGTAGGATAATAAATACCTTCTGATGTATAGGTATAATTTATGTCTTCAAAAGTAATTCCTGAATGATCAATCACTCCATCCCCTTCAAAATCCATCTGATATGAAACAGGGGTTAATGATATTGAAGAAGAGAAATATGTTGTAAGGGGTGGAATTCCGCTTGTTATATCTGCAGAAAGCTTCACTGTTTGCGTTACATCATTAGTATTGATAGTTATCGTATTTGTATCTGTGTTTCCATAAGTATCTGAGGCAATTGCTGTTATTGTATTTTCTCCCACTGTTAAAGGCACATCATTAGCTATCCATTCTTTTCCCATTATCTCTGCAATGATTCCATTAACTGTTATTCCAATATCTCCGGTATCTGATTTGATTGTTCCTTTTACCATTACCCCTTCTTTATTGATTGTCTCTCCACCTGATGGTGATGTTATCTCTATCTCAAGGGGGAATCTTATTATAAAGATAACTTTATTTGAATTCCCTCCACCAGGTGGAGAATTATAAGCCATTATCTCATATTGCCCCGGGGTTTCCAGATCTTCCGAAGTCAAATTTAACAGCAGTTTGGAGTTATTTACATATGCAGTTAACTTCTTTGTGTTCCCCAAAAATATCTCTGTGTCATCAGAGAATCCTGTCCCATATATTGAAATTGTTGTGCTGTCTCCTGCCATTGCTTCAGCAGGTTCAATGGCTGAGATTGAAGGTACAGGGTTATTTATAGTGAAATAATGGCTGCTCGACGTCCCTCCTTCAGGTTGAGGATTTATTACAGTGACAGGGAAGATTCCGGCTATTGAGAGCAGTTCATTTTTTATAGTTGCCTGTATATGGTTATTGTCTATAAATGATGTAGTAAGAGACTGGTTATCGAAATAAGCAATTGACGAAGTTATAAATTTTTTGCCCTCTATGCTTATTGAAATATCACTGCTTCCCTTTTCTGAATTATCAGGAGTTACAGACAGTATTTCAGGAATAGGATTTGGAAGCTCTATTAATGTGAGGCAGTCAGTCTTGTCGTTGACTATTGCTGCTATATTGGTAAAGTTATTTACTGCAACACCTTTTGGAAGTTTATTTAATGCATACTGCCGGACAATTATACCCGTATTAAGATCAACAAGAAACAAGCTCCTGTCCTCGTCACATATTACCAGTGCACGGTTGTCTAAGGAATTGATAGCTATGTCTACCGGGTGTTTTCCTGCGGGGATTCTTGTCATCTGCCATGTTTGGAGGTTTATAACTGTTACAGAGTTGTCTTTTTCATTAGCAATTACTGCAAGATGTGTCTCTGGATTTATATCTATTGCCTGGGGTTTTTGTCCGACAGACACTGTGCCAGTCACCTGATGTGTGGTAAGATCGATTACTGAGACAGTACAATCTTTTTCATTTACAACAGCGGCAATATCAAGCTCCGGGTCAACTGCCACGTCCTTTGGCTCCCTGCCAACTTGAACGGTTTCTATAATATCCATTGTCAGCAAATCTACCATTGAGACTGTATTGTCTTGATGATTTGTAACAAGCGCAACATGATTTGCAGGATTTACTGCTATGCCCTGTGGTTCTTTTCCGACTGCTATAGTTAACCCTGCATGGAAAGTATTCAGGTCAATTATTGAAACAGAATCATCATGACTGTTACTAATAACTGCTAAATTAAGACCTCTGTCAATCGCAACCCCTCTCGGCGCCTTTCCAACATTAATAGTAGAAAGGACTGTATTGTTATTAAGGTCAATTACTGATATTGAATCAGATTTTTCGTTTGCAACAACTGCAATATTATTGACAGGATTTATTGCAATGCCATATGGGTTTGATTCAAGAGGTATGTCAGTTGTATCTGTTTCAGAATGGAGAAGGTTTTTAAAAGAAAGAACTAAGAGGATGATGGTTAGAAACAGAATGAAAATAAATGTGTGAGGATTGCGCTTTCTCACATGAACACCTCCTGTTGAAAAGCGCAATCAATATAACAACAACGTTTTAAACTTTTCTCATCATTTCTTGCTTTTTATTAAACATTTTGTCACTTTTTACATCTCAGACATTCAGGGTCAATTCATGCTTTATTTGGCATTGATGGAATATGTACGATTGAAGAGAGAATAATTGAAAAAAAAACACAGACAACTCTTCAGCTCTTAACCCG
>MHEF01000110.1 GCA_001805125.1 Nitrospirae bacterium RBG_13_39_12 | reverse complement strand
TTTTATTGTAAAGTTCTTTTTTGCTTAAGCCGTATGCCTCTGCAATCTTTTTAACCGCTTCTTTTCTTCCTAACCCTTTTTTCATCAGATAACTTATTTCTGAGAGCATATCATTGGTTGTTGGTTTTATATCTTCCGTTTTTCCATCTATAATAATTATATATTCACCTGCTATTTTTGTTTCTTCAAGTTTGCTTAGTATTTCCGAAATGGTGCTCCTTAATACTTCCTCGTGGATTTTGGTGATTTCTCTTGCAAGTACAGCCTCTCTTTCTAAAAATATATCCTTCATGTCCGTGAGTGTTTCTATAATCCTGTGTGGTGCTTCATAAAAAATGAGAGTTCTGAATTCAAGACTTAAGTCTTTGAGGATTTTCTGACGCTGGCTTTTTTTAGGTGGAAGGAATCCTATAAATACAAATTCGTTTATTGGAAGCCCTGATAGGGACAAGGCAGCTATCAATGCAGATGGACCCGGGATTGAAAAAACCCGAATATTATCTTCGATAGCTTTTTTTATAAGAACTGACCCGGGATCTGATATCCCGGGAGTACCAGCATCTGAAATAAGGGCAACTGATTGACCGTTATTTAGCCTCTTAAGGATTTCTAATGTTTTAGCTTTCTCTCTTTCCCCCCAGTAACTTATTAATTGTTTTGATATACCATAATGATTAAGCAATTTTAAAGAATGGCGTGTATCCTCTGCAGCTATAATATCAACCTCTTTGAGTATACGTAGCGCCCTCAGGGTGATGTCTTCAAGATTACCTATTGGAGTTGATACTATGTATAGATTACCTTTCACTGCGAACTCAGCAGTTTTCTCAATCTCTTGTCTGTATTTATAATCTCATCTGCATCATCACCTGTGAGTTCCCATGTATATTTTCCGTCATTTGATCTTTTAAGTTTGATCTTGACAGGCTTTTTGGGTTTTACCTGCTGTATTTCAGGTTGTTTTTTAAAAATAAGGTTTTTATTATCTTCAGAAAAAACAGTGTTAAAAAAGATAATTGTTGAAATAGAGATAGCAAAGAATAGGAGAAATAATTTTTTCATCAGTATATCAAACCTTTTTCAGGCTTTAAGCTCTTTATGCTTGTTGTCAACCACCCGAGGTCATAAGATTGGCCGCAGTTAGGGCATATAAGACCAATCCTGGTCTTGCCTTTTGCATTTTTAAAAAATACATGGAACCCTTTTTGATAATTGCAGGTTGGACAAACTCTAAATTCTTGTCTGGGATTCAATGGCTATTAATACTCCCTGTATTTATTTGTTATTGGAAAACGTCTGTCTTTTCCAAATGACCTCTGCGTTATCTTTATTCCCGGAGGTGCCTGCCTTCTTTTATATTCACTTTTATCAATCATTTTAATAACCTTTCGCACCAGTTCAGCCTCATAACCTAAAGAAAGTATTTCATCAAAACTTTTGTCATCTTCTATATATGCCTTCAGTATTAGATCGAGTACAGGATAAGGTGGAAGAGTGTCTGTGTCTTTTTGGTCCGGTTTTAGTTCTGCCGTTGGTTCTTTCAATATGATACTTTCAGGTATTAAGGTCCTGCCTTCCTTTTTGTTTCTCCAATTACAGAGTTCATAGACCATGGTTTTTGGTACATCCTTAATTACTGCAAAACCTCCTGCCATATCGCCATAGAGAGTCGCATATCCAACACTCATCTCTGATTTATTACCAGTCGTCAAAACAAGCAAGCCGAATTTATTGGAAAATGCCATTAGGATATTCCCCCTTATTCTTGCCTGGAGGTTTTCCTCTGCTATATCAGGTGATAAACCGCGGAAATCTTTTTTCAATGAATCAAGATAGCGATGGTAGATGCTATTGATAGGAACTTCTATAACCTTAATCCCAATGTTGTCGGCAAGAGCATAAACATCTGCTCTGCTTTCTTTTGATGTGAAAGGAGAAGGCATAAATAAACCATTAACATTATCTTTACCGAGTGCGTCTGCAGCGATAGAGGCAACAAGTGACGAATCAACACCACCGCTGAAACCAATAACAACACCCTTAAAACCATTTTTATTTACATAATCATACGTACCGAGTACAAGCGCCATGTAGATTTCTTGTAAAGGTTCCAGAACGCTGCAACTTATTGATGACAGGCGAAGTTTAGTTGGTTTTTTACCCGATGTTTTTCTCAAAGGTATATTGATGTTTTCAATATCTGTTTTTTCGAGTTTAATCATTTCATGCCTTCTGCGTGGAGCATGAAGCCTTTTTACAGTTACTCCTTCAAAATCTAAGTCAACAACGATTAAATCTTCCTCAAACTGTTTGCCTCTTGCAATTACTTTGCCGTTCTGGTCAATTATGATGCTGTGACCGTCGAATATGAGTTCGTCCTGTCCTCCAACTGTATTCAGGTAAGCTACAATAACCATATTGTCAGATGCCCTCGCTGAGAGCATGTTTTCTCTGAGGTTCCCCTTACCGATAGAATAGGGTGATGCATTTATATTCAAAATTAACTCAGCGCCGGCAAGTGTCTGGGAGCGTGCAGGTCCTTCAGGATACCATATGTCTTCGCATATATTAATTCCTATGCAGGTATCGCCGAAGTTGTATACAGGGCATCTTGTACCGGCCTGGAAATATCGATGTTCATCAAATACGCCATAGTTTGGAAGGTATATCTTATGGTAGATATCGATAATTTTTTTGTTATAAATTATTGCAGCAGCATTGTAAATATTATCTTTCCTGTCAACAAAACCAACAACTGTCAATATATCAAATGTATTTTCCTGGATCTTTTTCAAAGCGGTAAGATTGTCTTTTATAAACTGGGATTTTAGCAGAAGGTCTTCCGGGGGATAACCTGTTATTGCAAGTTCGGGAAATGCAACTATCTTTGCACCGAATTTTTTTGATTTTTTAATATAACTAATAATTTTTCTGACATTACCATCAAGGTCTCCAACAGTGGGATTAATCTGTGCAAGGGCAACCCTAAGTGTCCTCATTTATAACCTCACAAAATAAATAAACATTCATTGCACATCTGTATGGATAAGAGATATTTTTGCGTATTATAGCATTAGTATTGAGTTTCAGCAAAAATATAAGTTCAATAATCCGGTTTACTTATTCAATGGTTTTTTTTAGAATCTGTTCTTGAAAAGACGTGATTTCAAAACTATATTCAATACATATAGTTCCATTTAACTTTGACCTCTCCGCTACAAACCGCTGGTTGCATATGGAAGATTTGTTTTATCTGCTGTTGCTGGTGAGGGTAGGGGGAGTTTATTATTAAATTATACGGTTTTGAGTAAAACATATTAAAAATAAGGAACAAAGCTTCTAATCGTGCTGTCTAATTATATGAAGGAAAAAGAAAAGACATTATCAGATGAAGATACTGAGCATGTAACTTTGTGTAAGAGGGGAAATATTGATGCGTTTGAAATGTTGGTAAAAAAGCATCAGAAGAGAATTCTTAACATCGCATATAGAATGCTTGGAAACTATGAGGAGGCATGCGAGATTACCCAGGATGCTTTTGTATCTGCATATAAGGGAATAAGAAATTTTCAGGAAAAATCCATGTTTTCTACATGGCTTTATAGTATCGTCGTTAATCTTTCCAGAAACCGTCTTAAGCAGCTGAAGATTAAAAGATATCGTGAAGAATTTTCTCTTGATGACCCTGTTTTTACTGATGATGGCCAAATAAAAGTGGAACACACATCAGAGGAATCTTCTATATTGGAAAAGCTTGAGAAAAAAGAGATCCAGCAGAAAGTGCAGGGCTGTATAGATTCCCTGGATTATGAACATAAGGAGATCATTGTTCTGAGGGACATACAGGGGTTTTCTTACGATGAAATGAGTGATATGCTAAAAGTATCAGAAGGGACTGTGAAGTCGAGACTTTTCAGGGCAAGAGATGCACTCAAAAACTGTTTAAAGAAAGTTATGGGAAATTTATAAATGGACTGTAAAAGTATTCAGGAAAAGTTGTCAGTTTATATAGAGGATATTATCTCTTCTGAAGAAAAGGCGGTTATTGACGAACATCTCAGGTCATGCCAGAAATGTAGTGGATGTCTTGCTGACTTGATGAAGACGCTTGATTATGTGAAGAATATTGAAGAAGTAGAACCTCCTCAATGGATAACAACAAATGTTATGGCTAAAGTAAAAGCAGAAGCTGATACAGGGAAAGGAATCTTTGAACGATTATTTTATCCACTTCACATAAAACTCCCGATTGAGGCTGTTGCCGTGGTCCTTATAGCTTTAACCACAATTTATATATTTAATACCATTCAGCCTGAAATAAGATTGCAGGATCGCACCGAGCTTGCAAAGGCACCGTCAGAAGAGGTTATTAATGAGAGACTTATATCTCAAGGAGATAAGAAAAGAGGAAAAGATTTAATGACATCATCTCCTCTGTTAAAGGAAAAAGAATTGAAGCCTTCTCCGACCTTTGCTCAAAGTGATAGAGAAAAGGTTTTACTATATGAAAAAGATAAAGAGGAATCTGTGCCTGAAGAAGCTTCGGAAACCAAAGCTGCAGAATCTTTGAAGAAAGCAGAAGCGGAAGGACAAGCTCCAGGTGCAAAGCGGGATGAAGTCAAGAAGTTTTCAGGTGCTGCGGAAAGATATGAATCAAGACGCGAAGCATTGTCCGCATTTGAGACAAAGGCAAAGGGTGATATGAAAAAGGAGATTATTAATTTAACCCTTAGTGTCAGAGACGTTGAAACTGCTAGTGAGAAAGTCGAAGAAGTTTTGATACAGTTTGGAGGGAAAGCAATTAACAAAGATAATTATGAAAATAAAAATATATTAAATGCAGAGTTATATCTGGAAAAAATAGATAAATTAATTGAAAAACTGAAGATGCTCGGAGAGGTTAAGCAGGAAGAGAAGTCTTTTGAATCTCACAGAGGTTCTATAAAAATAAGAATCTCTATTGAAAAAATATAAGCACAACATGATGGAAAGATATGGGTTTGATAAACCAAAATTCAAAAGGCTTCTACCCTTATTGTCTTTAACCATTCTTTACATTTTATTAAATCCCATTCATGCTGAAACAGAAGTGCTTAATAAGATTCAAACAAGTGAAATTGCAGTCCTTTTTGGTAAATCGATAGAGAACATTGCTGAGGATGTTAAGAACTTATATCCTGATGTTAAAATGGACCTTATTAAGAAACTGAAATGGGAGATTGAATTCAGACCAGATGTGGTTCTTATAAAAGATAGGGATGTTTTTGTAAAAGCAGCCGGAAACGATTTAATTGTAGCTTTTGCTGTTCCTGAAAGAAACCTTATTGTGCTTGATACCTCAAGGGTATATGAAAAGCCTTTTACAATTGAAGCTACACTAAAGCATGAGTTATGTCATCTTGTTCTGCACCACAATATAGAAAGAGATAAACTGCCGAGATGGATGGACGAAGGTGTATGCCAGTGGGCAAGTGGAGGAATAGCTGAGATTATGACAAAAAATGGCAACAAGGAACTTACAAAAGCTGTCATATCTGATAGGTTGATAGACATAAAAAATCTATTAAGTTTTCCAAAGGATGACAAGTCTCTGATTTTATCGTATGAAGAAAGCAAAAGCTTCGTGGAATATATCGTCAATCAATATGGTGAACAGGGGATTTTAAATGTGCTTGGACACATGAAAAAGGGACATTCCGCAGACTATTCTATCGAGAAAAGTCTTTTAGTTAATGCTTCTGAAATTGAGAAAAAATGGCGTGCAGATCTTAAAAAAAAGAATACATGGTTTTCATACTTCAGCAATAATCTCTATATAATACTATTTTCCTTTGCTGCTCTGATTACTGTGTACGGGTTTATTAGATTACTGAAAAAGAAACGAGCATATGTTGATGATGTTGACGGGGAAGATAAGGAAGTCTGACAGAAATTATTATGAATGGTTTATTTATGATGTATAAATAATATTATGGAACTATGTAAATTAATCCTCTATAATTTTTGATTTTGGATAATTTAGCCCAGCATCTTAGTTTTAAAGTTGAATGTTGTTCCATACATTGATCAAGAGTTTAAAACGATTATTTATGTTAAAAATGCTTAATATTTATATATAATATTGGCAGGAAAATTGCTATAATATGCCAATAAATAAAGATAATTCTGTAATAAATAAGTTATGGATAGAAAAAATACAAAAATAATTATTTTAGTTTTGGTGTTATTTTTAATAATTTTTACCTCGCAATTCCTTTCTGCGATAGATGCCCCCCACAATGAAAGTAACAACATATCCTGTGGTAACTGTCACGGTCAGACACTCATGAACTCGCCCTTCTGGACTGACAGCGAGGAGTATGACCTTATATGTTTAAGCTGTCACACAGCACTGTATGGTCCGTACTCGGAATCAAGCGCGCCTTTTGCAGAAACTCATTCGAACCAGAATACAAGCAATAAATATGGTACTTGGTCAAGACAGTGTCGTAATTGTCATAATCCACATTACCAGAGGCAGAAGTATTATAAGAATACAGATTCGAGCAGACTCTACCTTGCCACAGGGAAAGTCACATCATGCTCTGACAACGGGGATGATACGAGCACCTTAACAAATGAGTTAATCACATACAAACAGGGCTGGGATGCCGAGAAAATAATGGACAAGACAGAAAAGGGAGGCAGTGACAAGCGCACTGCCATATTATTCCCTAATATGGGAAAGCTCGGATATAACTATGTAATAAGTGAAATAGACACTGACACAAGCACGATAACAGTGAAGGGAGATGCATGTATGCCTTTATCTCCTCCGACAACCTTTGCGGTAATTTATGGTCAATATATCAAAGATAGTATTGAAGTTGATGGAGTTAATAAACAGGTAAAGTTTTTTGACAATGAAGGCATTGATTCATTTGCTGATGGTGATAGCACCTACGATGGTATATGTGAAGTATGTCACACCTGGACAGACCATTTCCGGAACGACGGTGGAGCTCCAGAACAGAAACATGAAAATATATGCGAAGCTGCGGGGACTAATTGCATCCCTTGCCATAAACATAGTAATGGGTTGGGACACGGTGGCGGAGGTAGCGAAACAGATTGTGCAGACTGTCACGGGCACGATGATGGCTGGAACAGTGGTGCCTATTATGGAACAACTGTCAGCCATTCCACTCACACTGAAAATGACAGCGATGATGTCAGGGGTCCGTTACTTGCGTGCAATGAATGCCATGATACAGACCATTACACATGTTTCAAGACCGGGGTTGATAGTAACGGAGACGGAAGGATTAATCTTTCAGAGACAGATGTATGCGATAACTGCCATAGTCCCGGAGGTTCTTATAATGGAGTTAATAGTGTAAATGGTTCGGCAGGGGCCAAGGACAACTGGAAAACCGGTGTCTATACCGGCAATGTTCTGACCAGTGGAAAAGAGAAGTGGTGTGCCGGATGCCATGATGACCAACCTGCTTATAGTATGGCTGAAAAAGTTACTCCTATAATACTGGATGATCCTAGTGCTACCTATGTATGTAGCTGGAACTGGAGGAATCAGGAATGGGGATACTATGGATCAGGATATCGCTGGCATGCATTAGGTAGTGGATCGTGCACAGCTAACTGGGTACCTACTATTCTCAAATCTGGATATTATAAAGTTTATGCATGGTGGCAGGCCCAGACAAACAGGGCAAGCAATGCACCGTATACAATCAATTATGATGGTGGTTCTGCAACAATTTTTGTAAACCAGCAACACGATTCGGATCAATGGAACTATCTCGGAATCTGGCCATTTACAGCAGGGACAGCCGGCTCAGTGATGCTGAGCGATAATGCTGACAATAATGTTATTGCCGATGCGATTAAATTTGACGGACCAGGAACATATGCGCCGAATATTATTGGTGATAACACAACATATGGGTTTTATGTAACCGGTCATAAGATAAATTGCCTCAACTGCCATGATGCTGATAAGAGACACATTGACCATGAGCATAGAACCTATGAGGCTGATGAAAGTACCTACGAGGCGATCAATCCTTATTGCGAAAGTTACCGTTTAAAATACATCAATGGGCAGGCCTGCATGGTTATTCCCAGACCCCTCAGGGGAGCCGGAGCTAATCCTCTTAATAGCTGGCAGGATTTTGCACTCTGCTTCAGCTGCCATAACCGTTACGAGGTGCTCAGTGAAACAGGGGCTCCGGATGCAACAAACTTCTGGAATAATGATGCTAGCCCTGCAAACTCGCACAATCTTCATTTAGGGATCGGATCGTATCATGCTGATACCGACTTTGACAGCGGTCATGGTACATATGGTTCAGAGAGAAACGACTCATCTGAAACCTGTATAACCTGCCACAATGTGCATGGTTCACCCACAAAGGCAATGATTAGGCACGGCGAGCTTATCAGTAGCTATGGTTCTACTGATAAGGTGCCCTCATTAAATTTTTCGTATCTGGTAATACCCTCGATACCTTCAGCCACTGCTACATGGACATTCATTGTCGCTGAAAACGGTAATTACAATGTTTATGCACAGTGGGTACAGTATTCAAACCGTGCAACAGATGCTCCATATACTATCCATTACAATGGTGGTTCTCAAACAGTTGATGTTAACCAGCAGGTTAACGGAGGCCAATGGAATTTACTTGGCACATTTCCATTTATTACCACAGAGTCAGGTTCAGTGGTTTTGGACAACGATGCCAATGGGTATGTTATAGCAGATGCAATAAAGATTGAAAAGGATGGCGGCGGGCCTGCGGATATTATTATGGACGAAGAACAAGCTACTTATATGGAGACATGGCCTTATGTGTCTGGGGATGCCACTGCTTACAATAGTGACTATCGCTACCACGCAAAAGCTTTAGACGGAATTCCTGACCCCAATGCAACTTTGGAACAGAGTATAGGAGGCATGTTCAGCTATGGCGGAGCACAGACGAACATGAATGGTGTATGCAGAGCGTGCCATTCTGCAGTGTCATATTTAAGAACACCGACATATGTTGGTCCCCGAGTATTAATGCCCCAGGTAACCCCGTCTTCTGTTGATAATAACGGGACAGACACAGTCCTGTTTACTGCATATGTTTATAGCTCGGACGATACGATAAGCAGTGTCACTATAGACCTTACATCAATAGATGGCAGTGCAACACAGACCATGTATGACGATGGTACGAATGGTGACGCTGTTGCAGGAGATAAGATATATAGTTACCGGACTACAGTACCAGGGACAGTAGATACGGGATTGAAAACGCTCACCGTTACCGGAACCGACTCGCAGAGCAATACAGGGATACGCGATGTAGATTTAATGGTTGCCAATCCCAGTTGGACGGCTGTTGACAACTGGGATGCAGATTTTAATGGTTACTGGACATCTTCAACCTCTGGAGATATTTATAATAAGAATACAAAATATCGTGTATCAGGTACCGGCTCCAATATTTGCACCTTTACCCCTGTTTTAACGCAAACAGGAAACTACAATGTCTATGCCTGGTGGACATCATATACAAATCGTGCGACGAATGCCCCATATACGATACATCACAGTAGTGGTTCTGACATTGTAACTGTCAATCAGCGTGTGAATGGAGGCCAGTTTGTCTATCTCGGGACCTATCATTTCAATGCCCAGTCAGGACATACATCGGTTATTGTTGATAATGTAAACGCTGTGTTCGCTGGTACCTGGGGAACAAGTTTATACAGTGTGTATTACGGAACAGACTCTCGATACATTCAATCAACTGCAACAGGAAGCAATACAGCAAATTTTACCCCTAATCTGCCTCAAGCTGGAAACTATGATATCTATGCATGGTGGACATCGCACAGCAGCCGTGCAACGAATGTCCCATATGTAATTACTTATAGTGATGGTGCAGGCGGAAGCTTAACTGATACGGTGCGAATAGACCAGGAACAGGGTGAAGGTGGATGGACATACCTGGGAACATACTATTTCGATGCAGGGACAGCGGGTAATGTTGAAATTTCCGATGATGCTGAGCTTGATCAGTATATTATGGCAGATGCTGTAAAATGGCAGTTATCATCCTTGCAGCAAGGTGTCGTATTGAGTGACGATGCCAATGGTTATGTTATGGCAGATGCTATTTTATTCGAGCCTCAACCATAGCAGTAAAATTTGATATAATTTTATAAGTTTTTGAATCCCTATTTTGTTATAAAAGTTGTGTTTGTAAACATAAAAAATAACCCAGCAAGTATCAGTTTATAAACCATGAATGAAGTAATCAATAATACATTTAAAAAAGTAAAAAAACTTGTTATTGGTGTAATAGGGTTTACCATTCTGCTTGTCGGAATTGCAATGATTGTATTGCCAGGACCTGCTTTTATTGTAATCCCGGTAGCTCTGGGTATTCTTGCAACTGAATTTGTCTGGGCAAGGAGATTACTGAAAAAAGTAAAGCAGCAAATTAGAGGGAATAATAAAAAGAAGTAGTTAATTTTTAACTCAATTATCGATATTTAAATGTGATTTTATGAGTTGATGATATTTTTGTATGGATTCAAGAAAGCTTGCCAAAGTTGCTGTAAAAAAGGGAGCAGTTCAAAAAGTCTCAGAGCTGTCTGCTTTAATAAGTCTCCTTAAGAAGAGGAAATTAAATACAATAGTCGAGATAGGGACCGGAAAGGGCGGGACGCTTTATGCCTGGTGTAAGATAGCTGAACCCGGCGCTGTTATCATAAGTGTCGATTTGCCGGGAGGACCTTTTGGAGGCGGATATAAAATTAGCGACATCAAGAAATTCAGAAAGTATAAAAGGAAAAAGCAGAGACTTTATTTATGCAGGAAAGATTCGCAGAAAAATTCTACAAAAGAAGAAATAATAAAGCATTTAAAAGGTCAAAAAATAGACTTTTTGTTCATTGACGGAGACCATAGATATTCAGGAGTGAAGAAAGACTGGAAATTATATTCGCCGTTGGTTAAGCATAATGGTTTCATCGTCTTCCATGATATCCTTTTACATCCCGGAGTTCTTAAATGCAAAGTTGATAAATTTTGGAATGAAATTAAAAAAAGATATAAACATATTGAAATTACCGACAAATACAATGATCTTGGGTGGGGACAATGGGGCGGGATAGGAGTGATTTATTACGATATCACTTGACGCGATGGAGCGAAGCGGAATATCAGTCAGGTATAGCGCCTTGTTAGTGCAATTTTCAGGTACGATCCGGGTACATGGGTTA
>MHEF01000109.1 GCA_001805125.1 Nitrospirae bacterium RBG_13_39_12 | reverse complement strand
TTGAGAGACACTTGAAGGATAAGGAATTCAAGATTTACTTTGACAGGGCAGTGGCCAAAAGGAAGATAGCTCAGGAGATAGCAGCTTTAAGGAAGGCATATAACATCACTCAGGCACAGTTGGCTAAAGAGATTAAGACAAGCCAGCAAGCTATCTCAAGGCTTGAAAGCCCTAACGATAAACGAATGCCTTCTCTTGTATTTCTTGACAAAATTGCAAAGGTTTTTGATAGAAGGCTTGTAATCTCTTTACAAAAGTAAAGTCAGGCATTTACATGGTGTTGCAAATGCATAATGGCTTGAAATCAATAAAAAAGGGCTTGCATTTCTGCAAACCCCTTATTTCATTGGTGGCGGGGGATGGATTTGAACCACCGACCTTCGGGTTATGAGCCAAATCTTGCCCTAAACGGGAATAAACAAGAATAAGCAAAAGGCTTTACTGTCAAGGGTTTACAAGCCTAAGATGGTGAAGCCTTACTGCTTGTTTTGGGGTATTTTTGGATATTTTGTTAGAAGATTGTTAGAAGAAATAACGGGAACAAAAAACAATACTTTTTCTGAGCGACCCCAGTATAGACCTCTTTTTGAAAATGACCCCTCCCTTCTTATATGAATCCTTTCCTCATGCATGAAAAAACCATTTGAAAAAAGAATCCCTTAGCCCTTTTTTTAGTGAACCTGAAAAATATTTGTAGCCGGAAAAGTCGATTCCCAAAAATTGGGTAGTGGATCATTTTGAAATTTCTCATATCCAATCGCTTTTGCTATAATGATGAATGTTATTCTTTATAGATGAAAGCTGGCAATCAACACAAGATAACAAATTCAAAGTAGGAGTATTGTCAGCGATTCAGATAAATAGTCATGATTTTAATGAATGTTCTCAACAATTATATGGCTTTAAATGTAAGAATTTAGGATATCAAGCTGGGAATATAGAAATAAAAGGAAGACATATTTTCAGAAATTATCTTTTCAGGCTTGAATCTAAAGGGATTCAGTCCAGAGAATTACAACTTGCAAGAGAGATTCTTAAATATATGGAGACTTTAGGTATAAAGGCTTTTGCCTCTGTTGTTTTTTCAAGTGAAGAAATTGATTTAGCTTGTGCTAATGTAAATCAACTTGAAAGACCATTTTTCTTTCTATTTGAGCGAATAGATTTGTTTATGAAAGAAAATTATCCAGGGCTTATGGCTAAAATAATCTTCGATGATAGGGGCATACAGCTAAATAAAAATATATCAAAGAGTGTAAGTAATTTTTTTCATAAAAGTAGTGCTGGGCGATTATTCGATACTATCAATAAAGTTCCCCTTTTTGCAATTTCTTCAGAAAATATAGGTATACAAATGGCAGATTTAGTCGGCCATATCTTAGGTTCCAGATTTACAGGAGAAAGAGCTCTTATGGAATTTTTTAAGATGGTAAAAAATCTTGAGTTTAAAAGTAGAAATCTTTTTGATATAAGTGGTCGGATGTTGCCAAAGCGTGGCATTAAGGTAATAAAAGAGAAAGAGGCTGGCGACTTATTCAGTCCGGGAAGGACTAAATAAAACCTATAAGAAAACTTGAAAGTTCCCTACCAACCTCTACTCGTATTTTTTCATAATTCATATCCTCTGTCAAGTAGAATTTATAACTTATTAATTTAACAAGGAAATAATATCCTCAATTTCCCACAATCTATCTGTAACCCAAGCCTCCATTGCAAGTGTAAGCACAAATGTAACATATTTGTAAAGATGGATGTTCATTGTCTGAACGTCCATTTCAAATTAGGACATTACCAAAAATCAAACTGTACCATTACCAAGTTTTTACCAAGTTTTTAATTGACAAGCGAATCATTTTATGGTTTAGTTAGACTTAGGGAAAGAAGGGGAATCCATTCCAAAAATAAGACAGCCCATATGCTTACATGGGGAGAACAGTAAGGGGGGATATGAAAGCCTTCAAACATTTTACGATTCTAATGATGGGCATTATCTTTCTTATGGGGATAGGCTGCAAGCAGAAAAAAACAGAAGTAAAAGACATTCTACTTGATACTAAATTAAATTCCATGCAATCAGAAATAGATGATCTTTCTTTGAGAGTCTTAGAACTTGAATCAAACCAGAATTTATACAAGAGCATTTATCTTGATACGTCGCATCCAAAAACATATCAAAGAATTGAAACAATTACTGGCATTTTCTTGATTATGTTTTCTGATATAACTCCATATCTGGAAGGATATAAAATAAATTTTTTGATCGGAAATCCTTCCTCAGTTATGTATAAGGGATTTACTTTAAAAATTACATGGGGTAAAAAGTTTGATAGCAAACAAATGAAATACCGTGAGTGGAAAGAATCCCTAAAACATAAAAATTTTTCATTTGTCGATACTCTTATGTCTGGGACATGGAATAAGGCACAAGTAATTATTTCACCAGCAAAACCCGAAGAACTTGGGTGGTTAGCGTTAGAAATGGATACAGATATAGCTTGGTTAAAATTACAAAAATAACGATTTTATTTTGTATGGCGATAATGCAATCACAAAAAGAAAAGGATGGAAGGCTGGATGATTATGATAGTAACCATTATGGGAGGTAGAAAATGAGAAAAATATGGATAGCTATATTCTTTCTTCTTTTATTCATTCCGAGTGTTCTTGCTGGTGAATTTTGGGCTTCAAAGAACTCAAACAAGTATCATTATCCAGATTGTGAATGGGCACAAAAGATAAAGTCATCAAACCTTATCAAATTTAAGAGTCCTGAAGATGCGATTAAAGCCGGTTATATTCCTTGTAAAGTTTGTAAGCCTCCTATGGCTTCTAAGTAATATTTCTTTTGCAGAAGATAAATATTATCTATGCATAAGAGTAGTAGACGGTGACACTTTAAAAACCTAAAAACAATACTTTTCTATAATGACCCCTGGATATACCTGTTTTCCAAATAATCCCCCTCTTTAATGTGTGCCTCCTCTTTATACACATGAAAAAGCATTTATATACCACTAAAATGTAAACGATTCAAGGCCATGGGTTTAACTATCCTGTGGCCTTTTTTATTTCTTGCTTTACAAACCCTTCAATACTTACTATCATTGCATTAAATGAACAGGTCATATAAGGGAGGGTAAAATGGGTAATGCAAAAATATTAAAAACTTTATTACTCTTAATCTTTTTCTTTGTTTTCTCTTTTCCTGTCTATGCAGACAATGAAGAACTCTTTGTCTGGACTGATGAAAATGGTCAAACTCATTACTCAAATACTAAGCCAACAGAATGGAATGTAGACACTACAGGTCAACAGTGGGAAAGTGCTGGAACTATTGAATTCCCAGATTTATATGGAAAAAAAGAAAATGTATCAAGAGGTCTTGAACCTACAACAAAACCGTCAAATATAGAGGTTCACAAAAGAAGAGAAATAAACTTAATAGAACGGCATGAACAGGCAATACAAAATAGAATAATAGAAGAAAAATTTCAAAGAGATATGGAGAAAATTGATAATGAAAAAAGATTAAAAGACATCGAAAGAAAACAACAAGATCTTGAATGGACACAACGTAATCTGGAAAATAAATATAGATAGCGAAAGATTCGAGAGGGAACTCCACAGTTATCCATATTAGTAATGTCTGTCTATAGGCGAGGCAATGGATGGAATCATTATCAAACAGTTGAAGAAATTATTGACCTGAAAAAATATTTAAGCTATAGTGGAATTATGACAACAAAGGTGTTAAAATTTAAAGCATGAATAGCAAAAAGTTATCAAAAACTGACCAAAAACTCAATGATCGGCAAATAGTATACAGTGCGCTTATGGAGCATGCCCCAGCAGGTATGACGAAGAAAAAAGCCGCAGAATTAGCGGGTTATAATCCCAAGTCCGTATATCGTGTTGAAAAGGTAATCAGTAAATACAGCCTGAAGCATCCGAAGAGGTTGAAGAAAGCCTCTAAGGTCGTTGATGCTTTTCTATCAGGGAAAGCGGTAGGCGATTCTGAGCCGCCTTCTCCCGCAGTCATCCGTGCCACAGCAGATATGATATACGATAGATTCGAGCCGGTCACCAAGACCGAGCCGGTATCATCTCAGCCGATCTCATTCACTCAGGTTAATATCAATTGGGCTTTCATCAACAGCGATGAGCCGATCAAACCAGTAGAGATTACAGATATTACCCCTGTAGATGTTAATAAATCCTCATAAGTTATTGATATTATTAGATTGCTAAAATCTGAACGTCCCAGAATAAGTCTTATGTAAAATTATCAATATTATCGTGTATAATCAATGAGAACGATTGTTTACAATTAGGCAACAACAGATGTCCCATAAAACACACCTATTATCATTATTATATGGCACGTTTTTTAGTGTTTCCTTCCACCTGTTCCAGAGGTTTTGAGTCCAGATAAAGCATGCTATTTCAGAATAACCCCCCGCCAGGTTCTCCTTTTGAGATCAGCATACGTCAATGGAACAGTATTTATTGTCCCTTTCTTCGTCTGCTCAACTTTTCAACCAATTCCAGTATTTGATCTTTCATGTTGATTCTACTTGAGCTTTCTTTTAACGGGTGTTATTTTTATTGCAGGATTTAATAGCATACCTTAGAGGAGGTAGTTATTGAGAGGTTGACTTCACCTACAACTGTTGCATCTAAGGCATGGCCAAAAGATTCACCGATTTTTGGTAGAAATATGCAGTATAAAGGGCGAGCATTTTTACTCGCCTTTTTCCATTAGTATTCAGTCTTTTTTAGCTGCAGAAACACTCTTTACCAATTCCCTGCTATAGGTTTATCAATTGTAAGGCCAAAGTTGTAACACCTATCAGTGGTGCAACCGCTCCATGAGCCCTCTCCACTATAATCAAGATACCAGGACGAACCCCTCTTTACTGCTATCTTTGAATGCCCACTTCCATTCCAGTCTCCAACAATAGGTATATCAGTTGATAGACCAAAATAATGACATTTATCTATACCGCAACCGCTCCACGAATCACTTCCATCATAATCCAAGTACCACATTCCATTTCTGAATACCCCCATCTCCGCATAACCATCGCTATTCCAGTCTCCTGCTACAGGTTTATCGCCAGCCATGCCAAAGGTGGCACAAACATCAGTCGCACAGCCATTCCATGTGCCATTACCATTTAAATCAAGATACCATTGACCGGTCCTGAATACGCCAATTTTATCACTACCACTATTGTTCCAATCTCCACTTACAGGAATGTCAGTAGAAAGACCAAAATAATAACATCTGTCTACTCCACATCCGCTCCATGTGTAACTCCCATCATAATCCAAATACCACCATCCATTTCTGAATACACCTATCTCTATATATCCATCTCCATTCCAGTCTCCAACTACTGGGATGTCTGAGGAAAGACCAAAAGAAGGAATACAAACATCTGGAATACAGCCATCCCATGTACCATTGCCATTATAATCCAGATACCAGACCCTATTTCTGAATACGCCGATTCTTTCCAAAATTGGTGGGATTGGGTCCGATTGGATGACATCTTCACCTACAGCCACAAAAGTACTGTTTCCAAATGTTACATCGTAAAGAGCATTGCTCGTTGGTGAGGGCCTAACAGTCCACGTGATCCCGTCTGGAGAGGTAATGATCGTTCCAGAAGAACCCACAGCTACAAATGTCCCGTTTGCAGAAGTGACCGAATTAAGGTTGTTCGTTGTTACGCTCGGAGTTGTCCTTTCCGTCCAAGTAACCAAATTGGGTGAAGTGAAGATTTCCCCTTGTGGACGAACAACCACGTAAGAGCCATTCCAGTAAGCTACGTCAGCAGTCCCTCCTAACCAACCCGAGGTTGAGATGTTCGACTCCATCCAGGTGATGCCATCAGAAGAATGCTGAATCTTATTCAAATAGTCACTAATTGTTATAAATAAGTTGTTTATATAACGTAATTTTGTTTTGAAGTATTCTGTTGCATTTGTAGTTTTTAAGGTCCATGTTGTGCCGTCCGGAGAAGTAACAACGGTAGACGAGTAACCGATAGCCATAAAAAAACCGTTCCCAAAGGCAACACCGCAGAGTGTATTTGTCGTTCTCGAAATCTGAGGAATCCACGTAATCCCATCTGGTGACGTGATGATCGTCCCTGATGAACCAACAGCTACGAATTTAAAATTGCCATAGGCAACTTGATATAGAGAATTACTTATGCCAGAGGTCCTCTTAGTCCACGCCGCACCATCAGGTGAAGTCCAGACATCATTTCCTCTGACACCTACAAAGAGGCCATTGCCATAGACCACCGAATCGAGCGAATAAAAATAACCGAGCGTCTTTCTTAAATACCAATTGTCGAGCGGCTCCGCGGTTGAATAAACCGGAACAAGAATTACAAAAGCAATGACAATCAAGGAAGTTAAAACTATTGATTTTTCTTTCACTTCAACTTCCTTCTCCCGCAGTCTCTGGGCCCCCTTGTCATACTGACTGTTTAGGTATACATTCACTCAACAGTTTACCAGCAACTTCAATGCTAATCAAGCAAATTTTATCTTATTTATAACCTTTTGACAGCCATAGTAAGTGATTATTTCTATATGAAGTGTATGCTATTAAGTCAAGCCTTTGTTAGCAATGATTCAGGAAGGAGCAAACGCTGAGTATTTCGGTATAAAGCTGTTACGGCACTGAGAACGGAAAAGGGGATAGAACCGCCCCCATTAAGATTACTCTTGTAGTGGTAAAAGATTAGAGCCTTCTCTATACAAAGACAAGGGCATACCTTACCTGACCCTGCCGTCTTCTGCATAATGTAGAGGTAGCCTATCCAATAAATTTCCCTTGACATCATTCAAGCCTTTCAGTATCATAATTACAACAATGTATTTATAACCTTAAAGGAGGTTTGAGATGAACTTTAACAGCAAGGCCGTATCAAAGATAACAGGTTTAAGTTTCAGACAGATTGATTACTGGGACAGCACCCATTTCATAAAACCCTCTGTAAGCGAAGCTTCAGGATATGGCTCTGTAAGGCTTTATTCTTTTAATGACCTGATTCAATTGAGGGTTGCAAAGACCCTGATGGATAAAGGCATCAGCTTACAGAAAATAAGAAAGGCAATAACCTATCTAAAAAAGAATATGCCGGAGATAAAGAAGCCATTGTCAGACCTGAGATTTTTAACAGACGGAGAGACAATCTTTGTGTTGACTAAAGACAAGAAGACAATCATTGACACTTTAAGGAACGGGCAACTTGTCTTTGCTATTGCTTTAGGAGAAATTATTGAAGGACTTAAGGGTGAAGTTTCATCTTTACAGAGAGAAAAGAAATATGAGGTTACCTTAAGAGGCAAGAAATATCCTGTGATCCTTCATCCTGACACTGAGGATGGTGGTTACTGGATAGAATGTCCCTCACTCCCAGGATGTGCTTCTCAGGGTGATACAGTAGAGGAAGCACTTGAAATGATAAAGGATGCTATTAAAGGTCATCTTGAGGTATCGGAAGAGCAAAGAAAGGTTAGAAAGGCTTCGTGAGCAGCCTGCATAACCTGAAACCTGACAGGGTTATTAAGGCATTTGAAAGGGCTGGATGGAAGATAAGAAAACAGACAGGAACGAGTCACGTAAAACTCACAAAGGAAGGAAATCCTTATATTCTGTCAATCCCTGTACATAAAGGGAAACCAATAAAGCAAGGATTATTAAGAGACCAGATTAAAAAGGCAGGGCTGACAGTAGAGGAGTTTTTGAGGTTGTATAGGTAACAATAACTGTTTTCAGCAGAGAGCACAAGAACATGAAAAAGAAAAGAGTGCAGACATTTTCGGCAGTTATAAGCGTTTATCCTGTCAGGGAACAGGACTACATAGATAAGGGAATAAAGTTGAAGGTAAAAGCTGCACCTGACGATTGGCGCAGGCTTGCAGAGTTTATCAAAAAGAATCCTGATGGCTTCCATCATGATTTTTCACGTGAGATAATAAATATTCTTTCCGATTTGCCGCCTCCGCTTTACAAAAAAAATTCTTTTGAGGCTGGATTCTATAGTACATGTGGGAATGACAAAAAGCCGAGAGGCAAGCATAAAAAGACCGGTTGGCTTGAGAAGACGATAAAGAGTGGAGCTGGGCAATTGTATAGTCTTTTTTCCTATTATTACAAAAACCCAAATGAACAACCCGAATTTTTTAAAAAATTAAAAGATATAGCCGAGAAAAATGGTTATTTCCCTAAAGCCTGCAATGATAAAATTCTATTAACAGGCTTGGTAATATACTGCATCGAAAAGAGGTATGACGCAGATTTGAGAAGTTGGGGAATGAAGAAAATTGATAAAGACAAGCATGAGAGTTTTTATAACATCTACATTGTCAACAATGATTACATAAAATTTTACAAAGAATACTCTGTTATTAACGATGCTGACGCCATATTGAAAGAGCATGCGCCCTTTTTAATTCGTGCATCCTTCTGGCAGAACCAGAAAATCACGCCTTAACTATCCCCTCCTAAAACAACCCTATTCGGCATTTTATCAAAATAGAGTTGGTTGAATATTCATTGACGATTGCTGGGTTTTCAGTCAAAAATGAATCATCACATGAATGAAAAGGAGTGAGATGATAGCAAAGACTAAGACGCAAGAAAAAGAAATCCCCACCATAATTAATGATTCGATTTTAGCAGGCATCCTCATAGCAAAGAAACACAAAATTATCCCTGCCATTGACGACAAGAAACGTGTCCACTATGAGGTTTACGGAGATGTAGAAAAAAGCCTGAAAGAAATCTACAACAATGACACTATCGGGTGTCTTGATGTCTACAACTCGGTAAAACAAGCCAGGTCGATGATCTTTGCTCTCAAAGGAGGGCAGAGATGATTATGAGGCGTGGAATGGAGGGCAAACAAAGATGACAGAACACTCGATAACCCCTAAAGATCAGCGAAAGATTTTCTTTCAGAAGATACTTTCGATAACCCGGCGTGATATTGAGCTAAGAGCTTTCCCTTCCAGGAGAAGGATTTTCACCAGAAACTTAAACATCATTGAAAAATTTATTAAAGAGAATAAAGTCGACAATCTTTATTTTGGCGTTTACACCAGAAAAGGCGGTGGCACCAAGGAACACGTAAAAGAAATCTATTGTTATTTTGCAGACGTAGATTTTAAAGAATATCAGGGTGGTGAAGCTGAGGCATGGGAAAGGCTTAATGCTTTTATTAATAACACAGGATTAAAGCCTTCTTTCATCATTCATTCAGGTTACGGACTCCACGTTTACTGGTTTTTGAACTGCATCATTGAACCATCAGAAAAAGTTGAAGCAACACTCAGAGGCATAGCTAAGCATCTCGGAGCTGATATAAGTGCCTGCGAGCTTGCACGGATTCTGCGAGTGACAGGAACTTTTAACTATAAATACAATGACAGGAAACCAGTATCTATCATTGAGCATAATGACATTTCTTACGATCCTGAAGCATTTAATCAGTTTGAAGACAAAGAAACTTATAAGAACAATCCTCTAAGGGAACTATTTAAGGGCGTACCAGATGGCCAACGGAATGTTTCTCTAACAAGGCTTATTGGCAGTTTGGTTAATGATGATTTGAGTTATGAAGAATGTCTTGAGTTTGCTTATCAGTGGAACGAGAGAAATAACCCACCTGAGACTGACTTAAGGGAGATTGAGAGGACAGTCAAAAGTATTTTTGAAAAGCATCACAGGGAACTGTCTAACTGTAGATATAAAACTGAACCTTCAAAACATGAAACGATAAAGTTAATCAGGGTCATAGGTATTTCTGATTTCTTAAGTTTAGAGTTGCCACCAAGAGAGAACATATTTGCACCGTGGCTTCCGACACAAGGGCTTGCTATGGTCTATGGCCCTCGTGGTGTTGGAAAAACTCATTTTGCTATGGGTGTAGCTGTTGCTGTTGCAAGCGGAGGAAGATTTCTAAAGTGGGAAGCCTCAAAACCTTTTGGGGTACTTTATCTTGACGGTGAAATGCCCGCAGTTGTAGTTCAAGAGCGTTTCAGCAACATCATAGTTAGTTCCGAGAAAGAACCTATAGCTACACTGAATATCGTGACTCCAGACCTTCAAGAATTTGGGATGCCTGATCTCTCAACTTTACAAGGTCAGGCAGCAGTAGATCCCTATCTTGACGGAATCTCTCTGGTAATTGTTGACAATATAAGCACTCTCTGCCGGGTGGGAAGGGAAAATGAAGGTGAAAGCTGGCTACCAGTTCAAGAATGGGGGTTGAGATTAAGAAGCAAGCATATCTCTGTTTTATTCGTGCATCATGCTGGTAAGGGAGGGTTTCAGAGGGGCACAAGCAAGAGAGAAGATGTACTTGATACAACTATCTCTTTAAAAAGACCAGGTGACTATATGCCTGATGAAGGAGCAAGATTTGAAGTTCACTTTGAGAAGGCAAGAAATATTCATGGAGATGACGTTAAAGCTTTTGAAACAAAACTTATTACAGTTAATGGAATCCAGCAATGGACATTAAAAATGCTTGAAGAAAGTCTTACTGAACGCATTGCGAATCTGCTAAATGATGGTATCCCACAGAATGAAATAGCTGAACTGCTTGGAGTAGCAAAGGGCACAGTAAGCAAACACAAACGTAAGGCCCAGTCTCAAGAGCTTTTAAGGAATAATGGATGAGTTTCCAGTTTCCACTATATAGGGATGGAAACGGGGAAACTTTAATGAGTTTCTCGGAATCTCTCAGGGAAATTATATGGAAACTTTAAGCCTTAAAGCCTTAGCAAATAAGGTTTTGCAGAGAAACACTCAGGGAAACTTAGTAGAAACTAAAGGCAAAACTAATGAAAACTTTCACCACAAAAAAGTTTCCAATGGAAGAGCAGCCTACAAGATTTATTCCGAGATTCTACAGGCTTACCTATGGGTTGTTGATACAGATGAGGATATGCACTCTCTGAGGGCTTCTCAGGACGTCTCCGAGGCTATCTACACAGCCGATGAGATAAAGAAGCTCAAAGGTTTGTCCAGCGAGCCTTTGAGAGAGATACATAAAGTTAAAGAGGTTTTTGAGAACTCTAAGATTGAACAGGTTAATCATGAAACCACAAACTAAAGACATAGAAGCTGTAATCAGGGAAGCCTTAAACAGATATGGCAGAGGCAGACTTGAACATGGACAGCTTGACCTTGAGAGAGATAAAAGGGATTTTATCCATGAGGCTATTGAGAAAATGCTTGACGCTATCAATTATCTATGTTTTGAAATTATCAGACTGAGGAGTATTAAAAGGTGAAGGCAGAACTTACATTA
>MHEF01000108.1:50841-52751 GCA_001805125.1 Nitrospirae bacterium RBG_13_39_12 | reverse complement strand
TAAAATATCTCGTAAAGTAACTATTTTAGCCATATTATACAGTTTCACTAATTCAACGTTGGGACAGTAGTGAGAACGTATATCTAATTAATGCTATAAACTGCTAAAATATTTTTAAAGTATGAAAAGCAAAATAAGAAATAAACCCCTAAAGAAGAAGTTTAAATACCCTGAAGTGGTTAAGGAGTATTTGACAATTAGAGAAACGCAGGCCGTATATTCTAAAAAATTGGATATACCATTTCATAGAACATGCGATTGCAAACCTACACACATAAACTGTCAGACACCAAAAGAATGGATCAAATCACAATTAGGAGTATGGCAATTTAATTATGAGAAAAAAGATATAAGAGATAAAACTTTGCACCCAGCTACTTTCCCACTTTCACTTGCAAAAAAAGTTATTGAGCTTTTTACTCATAAAGGCGAGATTGTTTTAGACCCTTTTGTAGGTTCAGGGACTACCTTAGTTGCTGCTAAAGATTGCGGAAGAAATGCGGTAGGCTTTGATTTAAAAAGAGAGTATATCAACTTGTGCGGACAGCGCCTTAGCCAAGACACACTTTTCGGAGCTACCAGACAAATAGCAATCGCAGATAATGCACATAACATCCCAGCTTACTTAGAAGAAGAAACAGTTAAATTAATTTTTACATCACCGCCTTATGCAAATTTGTTAAACAGAGCAAGAAAGAACAAAAGTCGTCGTGGGGACGAGAGAAGAAACGAACAATTCTTAAAGGTAGAGCAATATAGTCAAGATCCAAAAGACCTTGGAACTATGAGCTTAGCTGAATATACAAAAGCAATGGGGGATATATATGAAGGATTATTGCCCCTCCTTAAACCAAAAGGCCATTGTGTTATTAACGTCCCAGATATGTGGTGGGAAAATGAGAGGATTACAATCCATATTGCTTTAGTTGAAGAATTAAGGACGCGTGGTTATGAGTTAAGAAATATCATCATATGGGATCGAACCAATATAGTTAATCGCATAGGCATTTTTGGTTGGCCATCTAACTATATAACTATGGGGACGACATTTGAATATCTTTTAGATTTTTGGAGACCTCCAGTTAAATGAAGCTTTATACAAAAGAAGAACTTATAAAGACCATCCGAGAAATAATCAACGACGGCTGGTATAAAAGCGTAAAAAAAACGATCGACAAAAGAAACGATGGCGCCGTTGGCAATACGCTGGAATCATTGCTCGGTATCAAAGAAAATAATTTGCCTTTACCAAATGCGCGAGAGTGGGAACTAAAAGGACAAAGAAAACATTCTACATCTTTGTTGACTTTAAAACATATAGAACCGTCACCCACTGGCGCAAAGATTGTTTCCAGTGTTCTTCTCCCTCTATATGGTTGGAAACACAAAGAAGCAGGTAAAAAATATCCAGAAACGGAAATGAGCTTTCGGTCTACAACGAGCACGACTGCATATACAAATAGAGGCTTTAAAGTCGTCGTTGATAGTAATAAAAGGAAGTTTATCTTTGTTTTTGATGCGTCCAGTGCTGACACATCAAATCCTGAGATATCGACTTGGGTTAACACCGTGGAAGAGCGCGTCGGTTTAGGGTCTATCAATCCTGAACCTTTCTGGGCATTTGACGACCTCAAGTATAAGATTGGCTCTAAAATAATGAACTGCTTTTATGTAATTGCCGATACTAAGATTGAAGATAAGCACGAGTATTTTAAATATGAAAAACTACTCATCTTGTCTGGTTTCACGTTTGAAAAGTTTCTGAATTGTGCTGAAAATGGATACTTGTATGTAGATTTTGATGCACGAACCGGACATAATCACGGGACAAAATTCAGGCTGAGGCAAGATAAACTTCCATCATTATACGAGCAAGTAAACGTTATTGAATAGAAGGTTTAGAGGACCAT
>MHEF01000108.1:40792-50784 GCA_001805125.1 Nitrospirae bacterium RBG_13_39_12 | reverse complement strand
TTGTTTCTTGAATTCATAAGAGGTGCCTGGAACTGCTAATAACTCAGTTTTAATTCTCCTACCCCTCTCAAAATGCTTAATAGGCTTTCAGGTGTAATCGCTAAGGTTCGATAAGCATTATTTGCTTGTATAGGAGAGATGTTCTCCAGACCCTACGTCTCAAGAAAATCTACAGTATATGCTTCCAAAATATCTTCAGGATGTTTTGAGTGATATTTGATTACGGCTTTAGCAATAGCGGAAAATTTATCACCTGGCAAGGTATGCGGGATGATAAGCACTCCGTTATGCGGACGATGCTCATTAAAAAACTGAACTGTCAGGCGGATAAAATCATTTCTGTTACGGGTTATAAGACATCTGCCCTCAGACGAAGCTCGTTCCATCTGTTCCATATCAGCAGCCTGTAACATTTCAACTTCATGGGCACTGATGGCATCTATATGGTGTTTCCTTAGTATCTCAGCAATCTTAGGACTGAGATCCTCATCAAGGTAATATTTCAACGACTCCCTCTGATAAGAAAAGGGTATTTTTTATGCATATGCTCTTTGGTCAATCCTTCATTCTGTTTAATGAGGCAGTCAATCTCTTCCTTATATACCATGTAGTAGCCTACAGCAGCCCTTAGTTGCTGCTCAGTAAGCCAGTGATATGCCTGACGCAGCCGGATAAAATCTTTAGCAACACCTTTATATGTTGCAATTACCTCCCAGACCTCTATCCCTGTTCCTGCAATTCGTGCCCTCCTTCCCATAGTTCCTTCAGTAAAGATAATACCCGGACAGCGTTTCATCCTTACCGCTTCTTCAAGCAGTTCATTTGCTACAGCAGAAAACTCTTTGCCTGAATCTATTGATATCTGTTCAATCTCTTTAAGTGTTTTTTCCTGAATCCTGATGCTTTTTTGAATTGTCGGCATAGGTATCTCCCCCTTTTATCTCACTGGGTTTCATTGTATGTCATTATATTACATTGTGATACTAACTGATGTCAAGCAGGCAAAACGTAAAAGGTCAGATTCAAAGAATAGAGACAAGCAGTCATGCAAAATAATTTTTATTATTATTGATAAAATCAATCAGTAACACATCCAATATTCTGTAGCATATAAGATACCGGAAAATATTTAACCCTTTTCTCTCTCTCACCCCATATCAAAATGTTTGACAGTCTCAAGCTTTAGTTGATATTAGAACACATTGTGTGGTAATATTGAAATATGGGTGTTATTATTAAAAGGATCGGCAGGCGTGAATACGCTTATCTTGTTGCAAGGGAAGGCAAGAGAGTGAAACATACATATCTTGGCCCTGCTGATGGACCAAAAGTAATTAAAATCATCTCGGATAAAAAAGAGACTTCGGCTATACCCGCACGCTTCCGCCCCCTGTTCTGGGACACAAGCCTGAGCAAAATACATATTAAAATAAATGCAAGATACATTATAGAAAGGGTTCTGGAGTTTGGTAATATGGACGCTGTTAAGTGGTTACAGAAGGTCTATTCTTTTCAGACTGTAATTAACATACTGAACATGAGCAGAATTATCACTGATAAATCGCGGAATTTTTGGTTGATATGGTTTGGTGTTACAGATGCATAAGGAGTGTTTTCCTGAAAGAGGCTGGAAAGTTCTTCTCAAACTGAAAACTCTGGTTATAAAGTACAAAGCGATGCTTGCCGGAGGGACTGCTTTAGCTTTTCACATAGGACACAGGATATCGAATGATCTGGATTTTTTTACTGATGTGTCATTCGATTCAGAAGCAATCATTACAGGCATAAGAAAGACAGGTTATTCTTTTAGCCTCATTTCAGAGGGAGAGGGTTACCTGATCATTGAAGTGGGAGAAATAAAGATTTCCATTTTTAAATATGATTACCCTTTTCTTGAAAAACCTGTTAAATATGAGGGGATTCCTGTAGCTGGAATTCTTGATATCGCCTCAATGAAAGTTATAGCCATAAGCCAGCGAGGAGCAAAAAGGGACTTTATAGACCTCTACTTTATTTTACAGGAGATACCTTTTCATAAGCTGGCTGATCACATGGTGAAACGCTTTGGGAAAGAGAGGGTAAATCCTGTTCATGTAGGTAAATCACTCGTATATTTTTCAGATGCCGAATCTAATCCCGAACCTGAATATATAAAAGGCAAAGAAGTAAGTTGGGACAAGATAAAAAAGTTTTTCAGACAACATGTCAAACAGTTTGTCCTTGACCTTGATACAGCAGTCAAGAATCACAAAAACAAACGGGACTGATTTTAAGAATCCTAATAGAAGAGCGATATATCCTGTTTTTTTGAATTCAATCGAGATACTTGAAATTGTAAATAAAATATGCTTGCCTCTTCCAGCCCTTATCAAAATGCTTCATGGTCTTTAAACTCTTAAATTAAAAAGGTCTTCTAATTAAGATTTTTCTAATAGCGAGATAATACCGTTTAAAAGTTGATATTTGCATCTAAAAGGTATAGATTCAAAATATCAAGGATAACTTATGCTTATTAAATGTTCCGGATGCGCAGCAAAGCTTAGGGTTAATCAGTGGCACATAACATTTTGAAATAACATCATCCTTAAAAGGTAGCAAATAATGTCAGAGAGAAATTTGTTGGAAGATAAAAGAAGGTTCAGTTTAAAGGCAGTAATTATTGGGTTGCTTGTTGACATTATAGGTACGACGATTATTGGAGTGCTAATTGGTATTATTGCTGGAATTATTATCGCTACATCTGTGGTTAGTCCTGAAGAAATCGGGGAGAAATTCTCTAATTTTACTGTCTTTAAAATCGTGTTGCTTTTAAATGGGCTTTTCTTTAGTGCCTTTGGAGGATATCTGGCCGCTCGCATTGCAAAAATCTCTGAATTGAAACATTCATTTATAACAGGAATTTTATCTGTGTTAACAGGAATATTATTTTTACTGATAATGCCTGAGATGACTACACTGGATTGGTCCCAAATAGCTTCATTGCTCCTTACTATACCATTTGCCTTGATTGGTGGATATGTAAGAATGTTTAATCCTAAGAAGGATAATGAGAATGTAATTTATGGAAGTGAAAAACGAAAAAATAAGAAAAGAATATTAATTGGTTGTTCTATTGCCATTGGGAGTATCATTATACTTGCAATCATAGTAATATTCTTTTTCTTCAGATACTTCCCAAAAGTGGTTTTAAAAATGCCTTCTGATTTAAAGAACCCTGCTGTTCTAAAAGGGTCTGGATTTATTTCAAAAAGTATATTTTCAGATATATTTTTAAGAGCTAATCAAATAGGAGATGTTTCAGATATTGTTTCTGGAGAACTTGATCCGAGTCCAGGGTTAGAACTAGCAATTGCAGGAACTAAAGGAGCCATATTTTTGGACAAAAATTTTAGTATAAAATCGTCTGTTGTTTTTGGCAAAAAGTTTTATCATGTTGATATTGTTGATGTGGATGGTGATGGTATTTGTGAGTTTATCAACAGAGGGGCTTGGTGTAGTGATGCGGCACTAATTGATCATAATGGAAATATTGTTTGGACATATAGTGGAGAGTCGGGGGTTGACGATATGGCTGCAGGAGATATTGATGGAGATGGAATAAAAGAGTTTGTCGTTGGTTTTAACGGTGGTGGCGGAGTACATCTTCTTGATAGAAATGGCAAGAAAAAGTGGAGTAACCCTGATGGCAATGTATGGCATGTTGAAATGATTGATACGAATGATGACGGAAATCTTGAAATAGTGCATAGCAATGCAGCAGGCCAAGTTAGAATAAGGGACGGACAAGGTAATATTGTCAGCGAAAAAAGGCCATCCCCTTATTTTTCTGATTTCTCAATATCAAGATGGCCAGGCAAAAAAGACAGAGAATATATTTTGCTTTCTGAAGATGATATAATTTGGCTTTTTGATTTTAGTGGTAGAACTGTAGCACAATTCGATGCACCAAAATGTGGCACACTCGGGCATGCCAGAGGAACACCTGTTAAAATAAAAAGTGACAAATCTGAATATTTTGCAGTAATTGTTGAATTTTCAAACTGGGAAAGATCTATTCTATACTTGTACGATTCCAATAAAAAACTTGTTTATCAGGAAATACTTCCAGACGCTTGTGCTTCAATTGCAGCGCTGGTAATAGATAAACCAAATGTAGAAGTATTGCTTATTGGTTGTGCAGGCAAAGTTTTACAGTATAGAATTCAGACGCAAATCAATAGATAAAAAATAAACTTTCCCCACATCCCATTTTTTTAAATATACAAGATGCCGGGAAATATTTAACCCTTTTCCCTCTTGTATCGCTTGTTTTATTAAAAAAATATTAAGCAGCTTATTACTTGCCATGAACCGAAAAATATTTATTGCTCTCGATGTATAATAATAAGTCTCAAATTGTTCTGACTGAAGGGAGGTCAAAATAGAAATCAAGATTACATTCCCCGGCGGCAAAAAGGTTAATGCCGAGTTTGACGGGTTTGTCATCAAAACAGACCAGCCTGTGAAATACGGCGGGGAGAACTCTGCCCCTTCTCCTTATGACCATTTCCTTGCTTCTATCGGCACGTGCGCCGGCTTTTTTGTCCTCAGTTTTTGCGAGAAAAGAAAGATCCCCATGGATAATATTTCCCTTATGGAGCGTCTTGAATATGGAAAGACAGAAGATGGAAAAACTTTCATCGAAAAGATTATTCTCGAAATTATCGTGCCTCCTGATTTTCCGGAAAAATATCATAGTGCCCTGATTAAGATTGCTGAACAATGTTCTGTGAAGAAGGCCATTCTCAACCCTCCGAAATTCGAGGTGAGAACAATGGTAAAAAACAGCTGATATATAATTTCATTGAAGATCAAAAAAACTGAATACAAAAAGATTAAGTCCTACAGAACAAAAGACGGTTCTGTTATCCGCGAGTTGATGCATCCGGATGTATTCCCTGATTTGAAGCAGAGCCTTGCAGAAGCAGCCGTTCCTGTTGGTGGTGAAACCATGTTGCACCGGCATCTAAGGAGTGATGAAATTTATCACATCACGCAGGGACAAGGGATGATGGTTTTAGAGAATGAGAGAATCGAAGTTGTTCCCGGCGATACCGTCCATATCCCTTCCGGCACTCCACATAAAATCCAGAATACAGGTGGTACACCTCTAAAAATACTGTGTTTCTGCTGCCCTCCATATATTCATAATGATACTGAAATAATATGAAGCAATATAATGATTGGTAATACAGACCAGAGAGAAATCATATATTTTAAATGCAGCGATATTTTAAAAAAACACATAATCATTATGAATTATAGAGATGAAAAGTAAATCCAAAAGAAAGATACTTGGAGTGGTAGGCAGTCCCCGGAAAAAAGGGAATACCCATATTTTAGTTTCCAGAATTATTGACGGAGCAAAGGACAAAGGAGCCACAACAGAAATTCTTTTTTTAGGTGATTTGAGTATCCGTGAATGCGATGGATGTCATGTTTGCTGGAAAGGAAAACAGTGCAGTAAGAAAGACGATATGAACAAGATCTATCCAAAGATTATGAAAAGTGATGTGATTGTTTTAGGCACGCCGGTATACTGGTATGGACCGACTGCTTTAATGAAGTGTTTTATTGACCGTTTTGTCTACTTTAACTGTCCTGAAAATAGAGCGAAGATTAGAGGAAAATTGGCAGCAGTTGCAGTTCCTTTCGAAGAAGAAAATCCGAAAACCGCTGACCTATTGATTAAATTTTTTGAAAAGAGCCTCCAGTACCTGGAAATGAAACTCATCGGGAAGATTCTTGTCCCCGGAGTCAGCCGTAGAGGTGACATTCTGAAGAAAGCAGACCTTTTAGAAAAAGCGTATAAGCTTGGGAAAAGATTAGCCAAAGATAAAACAGGGATATGAAGAAGGGATTGAACGAGAAAGAGAAGAAAGGGCACTGGAAAGCTATTTTCCTGTCACAGCGGGATAGTAAGAGGGTATAATAAGATATATCCCATATCCCCAAGTTTCTATAATGCCAGTGCAGTTTTCATAAAGTAGACATTTCCCCAGGAATTGCTATCATTAAAGTATAACTTTAAAAAAGAGGGATAATAATTTTCTATAGGAGGAGTTTATGAAAAAGATTTTCTTCCTGGTTCTATTTTTTTTCATTGTTTCCATACCTGTAAGTTATGCTGGATTGTTTGACGACATATTGAAAGGGATCGGCAGTTCAACTAAGGTAGAATCGGATGATACGAATATAATCTCAGGACTTAAGGAAGCCCTTTCTATAGGAACTGAAAACGCGGTGAAAAACGTATCAGGGGTAGACGGGTATTTTGGTAATCAGTTTATTAAAATTCTTATGCCGGAAAAATCCAGAATGTAGCTGATATTCTGAGGCAAGTTGGATTCCAGAAAGAGGTTGATGGTTTTGTGCTCAGCATGAACAGGGCAGCTGAAAAGGCTGCACCTGAAGCAGCGGCTATCTTTGTTGATGCAATTAAGGAGATGACTTTTGAAGATGCAAGAAAAATACTCAATGGCGGTGAAACTTCTGCAACAGATTTTTTCAAAGAAAAGACTCATGATAAAATTTATGGCGCATTCAAGCCCATTATCTCATCAAGTATGGACGAGGTTGGTGCGACACGCTCATATAAAGAGATGATGGGCAAATATGAAGCGATTCCTTTTGTAGGAAAGGAATCTTTTAACCTCGACCATTATGTGACCAATAAAGCCATAGACGGACTTTTTTACATGATAGGCCAGGAAGAAAAAAAGATCAGAACTGACCCGGCAGCAAGAGTGACAGATCTGTTGAAATCAGTTTTCGGGAAGTAGCTGAATATATTTCCTAAATGAAACTCATAGCTTTAGTTAATGTGTCAGAAGATAAAGACTGTGGTCAGGTTTTTTTCTTGAATATTTTTAAATTAAGATGCCTGAAATTTCCATGATGTAGAAAAAGATAAAGGCTCTGTTTTAGTATTCTTTAGTGTAATGAGAGAAATAATGAGCTTTATGTTAAATATTGAGACCCGACACATTGGTTTTATTGTCTGGAATGTATAAGAAGATACTTGCAACTGTTAACGAACATTTGAACTCCGAGATATCAGCGCGATATGCGCTCAACCTTGCAAAAACCTGTAATGCCAAATTTTATATATGCTTTGTTTCCGGGAAAGACATGACTGAATCTAATTTTAAAAAAGCAACTGATGCTTTGAGCAGGCTGTTTAATGAAGCAGAGCAACAAGACATCCCGGTCGAGAGTACTACAATGAGCGGGGACCCTTTAAACGAACTGGACAAATTTGTAAGGCGTGAAAATCTTGATATAGTTTTCATATCCACGAGAAGAGAAGACATCAGGAAGCGGTTTTTTACCGGAACAGTTGCACGGAAACTATCTTTGAAGCTCCCGTGTTCTGTTGCTCTCGTACATGTCGTTCATATGGGAAAGATACGGCCAGGGAAAATCCTTGCACCCTTAAAAGCAAAAATTAACAATATCAATGAGCGGGCTTATTTTACTTCAAATATGGCTAAGTGTTTCGACTCACAGGTGATCGTTTTCCATTCGACAAAACCAATCAAACACTTTTTCCATGGCGAGGTACATCTTGCACCTATTGAATGGGAAAAGAGACTGCCTGATGATATTTCTGTTTTCATGGATTATCTCAAGAAATACGGTATTTCTTATGAAAGGAAGCTTATACCCGGAGTAACCGCTCGAAACATAACCATAGAAGCCTTCACAAAAAGGCATGATCTTATTATTATGGGTGCAAGCGAAAGAAGCCTTTTTAGCAATCTTTTAAAAAGCAGTCCTGTTGAGAATCTTTTAAAAGAGACCCCCTGTAATCTGATAATCCTAAAACCAAGACATGAGGATTAGTAACCTTAACACAGAGGAAATATTTCACGATCTTAATACCTCCAGAGACGGCTTGACTGACAGTGAAGCAAAAAGGAGGCTCACCGAATTCGGCTACAATGAAATCGAGGAAATAAAGAAGAGGCCTCTTGTTTTAAGATTTTTTGACCAATTTACCCACTTTCTTGCCATATTGCTCTGGATAGCTTCATTTCTCGCTTTTCTTTCAGAATATCTCCATCCCGGGGAAGGGATGTTAACGCTCGGCATCGCTATTGTGGCAGTCATTTTCATTAATGCCATTTTCACTTTTTTTCAGGAATACCGTGCAGAAAAAGCATTCAACGAGATGAAGAAACTGTTGCCGTTTTATGTGAATGTGTTACGAGGGGGTATGGTGAAGGAGATCCGTGCACAAGAAGTGGTTCCAGGTGATGTGGTTTTTGTTGCAGAGGGTGATAAAATCCCTGCTGATTTGAGGCTTATCGAAGCAAATGAGCTGAAAGTAAATAACGCATCGCTTACAGGTGAGTCTGATCCTGTGATGAGAATAACCGATCCGTTTTCAGGAGATATTATAAACAGCCCTAATATTGCTTTCGCAGGCACAACCGTCGTGAGCGGGTCAGGCAATGGAGCGGCTTTTGCAACAGGTATGAGGACTGAATTCGGAAGAATAGCTCACCTTACAGTTGCAGTTACATCGGGGATGAGTCCTCTTCAGAAAGAAATTGTAAAAATAACACGAATCATTGCAACGTTAGCCACAATCATGGGAATTGTTTTTTTCTTCGTAGGACATTTTATGGGAAGGAGTTTCTGGGAAAACTTTCTCTTTGCAGTCGGGATAATTGTAGCCAACGTACCTGAAGGTTTGCTTCCAACAGTGACTCTGTCGCTTGCCATGGGGAGTCAGAGGATGTCGAGACGAAATGCATTGATAAAAAGACTCATATCTGTCGAGACCCTCGGCTCTGTTTCGGTCATCTGTACAGATAAAACAGGAACTCTTACCCTGAATAGAATGTCTGCGAAAAGAATAGTCTCCCTCAATGAGCGTGAAAATTCCGTAAAAGCAGAACCTGATTTACTGACAGTCGCACTTCTCTGTAATAACACAAAAGAAGTTGATGGAAAATTAAGAGGTGATCCGACCGAAGTTGCACTGTATGAAACAGCAATTAAGTCCATTGGTGATATAAAAATTGAAAGGACCAAGGAGTTTCCATTTGACCCGGAACGGAAGAGGATGAGCACTATTCATTTGATACAAGAAAGTGCATACGTATTGACTAAAGGTGCACCTGAAAGTATTCTTGCTGTTTCTACCAACTGCATGGTTGATGGGAGAATCTTGCCTTTTGACGAAAACCTCAGAAACAAGACAGCCTCTATTTATCAGTCAATGATGGATGAAGGATTACGGATTATTGCGTTTGCATACCGAAAGGTTCAGAACAAAGAACAGATTAAACGGAAAGAAGATGCTGAAAAAGACATGGTCTTCCTGGGTTTGATCGGTCTGGAGGACCCCCCGAGGCCGGAAGTGCCTGAGGCAATAAGAAAATGCAGGGAAGCCGGTATAAAAATAATCATGATTACCGGTGACGGCTCAAGGACAGCAGTTGCTATTGCGAAAGAAATCGGACTTGTAAGAGGAGATCCCATGGTCATCGAAAGCACGGATTTTCTTAAGTTATCTGATGAGGAACTCCGGAAAGTTTTATCAAATGAGGAAATCATATTTTCCAGAATGACCCCGAAACACAAGTTGAGGGTTGTCAATATTCTCATGGAGGAAGGGGAAAGGGTTGCTGTTACAGGTGATGGAGTAAATGATGCCCCTGCATTAAAGAGGGCAGATATAGGGATTGCAATGGGGATTACAGGAACGGATGTGGCAAAAGAAGCTGCTGACATGATATTGCTGGACGACAATTTTGCTACTATTGTAAGTGCAATTGAGGAAGGGAGAACAGTATATGAAAACATCAGAAAATTTATCAGTTATATCTTTTCTTCCAATATACCGGAAATAGTTCCGTATCTTGCATACGTATTGTTCAGGATTCCCCTCCCGCTCACAATCATGCAAATTCTTGCTGTTGATTTGGGTACGGATATGCTCC
>MHEF01000108.1:24795-40778 GCA_001805125.1 Nitrospirae bacterium RBG_13_39_12 | reverse complement strand
GGAGCTGAGAAGCCTTCTCCGGGTATTATGAAATCTCCGCCGAGAAGTCCCAAAGAGAAACTTTTAAATCTCCCACTGTTGAAGAGAGCATATCTCTTCCTCGGGCCTATTGAAGCAGCTGCAGGATTGTACGGGTTCTTCTATGTACTGAATATGAATGGCTGGCAGTGGGGACAGATGCCTCTTCCTAAAGATATCCTTTATCTTCAGGCTACGACAGCCTGCCTCACAGCAATTATTGTTACTCAAATAGCTAATGTCTTTGCATGCAGATCTTTCAAAGAGTCTCTCTTTAGCATCGGGATTTTCACAAACAAGTTAATATTTATAGGTATAGGATTCGAGATATTATTACAGGTATTTATTGTATATCACCCGTTAGGGAATGAACTATTCGCGACGTATCCTATTTCATTTCATATTTGGCTTATACTAATTCCGTTTGCATTATTACTTTTCTTTGCAGAGGAAATTAGGAAGATGATTGTAAGAAAAGCAGTGTGAATAAAAGGGTACGATATTTTTATCTTGATATAGTCCTTATTACGATTCATTATTGAAACATTTTCAGGAAGATTGACTATAAGAATTGAGTGTAAGATCAGTATTGAAAGGATCAGTAATAAAAGAAGGGATTGAGAGAGGATTATTCGATTTCAATACCGTATCGATTTGTAAGTTGTACTAATTCATCATAAATGGACCTGATCTCAATGTGATAGTATTTCCCATTGCATTCTTCGCACAGGAAACCACTCACAGAGAATGATTCAGTGAAATGATAAGCTGCCCAGCCAATTGCAAAAGGTTCTGATCCGATATTCACTATTTTCTTACACATGCAGTAGATTCCCATATTTAGAGAGGCAGGATAAGCAAACTGGGCTCTATATCCGAATTGGTGTTTCTGGACTGTTCCCCAGAGATGTACTTTCCCCAATAATGCACCCCTGTGACAGCATCGATCGAGATTCCCGATTGCATAACCGGTTTTTGTTAAAAGTTCAAAAGAATAAAAGATAAAATTTTAATATGTGCTAAACTTAACTAAATTGGCCAGTAAGAAAAGTGATAAAAAAGATAATGCAAATGTTTAAAAATCGAGAGGAATATGGAAGATGAAAGACTACCCGGGCTGGAAGTAGAAAAGGGACTTTTTTGCAAACCTCGTCAGATAAAAAGCCCATACTTCTAATTTTAATTGGCTGGGGATTTATTGTCTTTGCCGTTTTGATGATTCTTGGCGGCCTCTCAGGACTTATCCAGTCATCTCTAATCCAGAAATTCTTTAATCAGGCTAACTTTAATAATATGGAGCCAATGCCTGATAAAATGCCTGTCCTGTTCCGTATCATGCTTTTCATGATGATGCATATGATGTTTTTTTCATCTTTGTTAGTAGTTATAGCTGCTTTTGTTCTGATAACAGGTATTTTCTTTTTGAGATTGAAGAGTTGGGCAAGAACCTCTCTGGAAATTTTTTCATGGGCAGCAATGGTAATTGCATGTATTAAGGGAATCTTGTTCATGTCATTTTGGATAAGCGCCCCACAGCAAGATTCTCCTGCCTTCGTAAGCTTTTCTGGAGTGTTTGTAGGTCTGTTTATAACCTTGGCGATTGCAGCTATTCCTGGTACAGCCGCTGTGGCATTACGTCTCAAAAAAGTAAAAGAATTATTTCATTAAAACTGAGTCCCGGTTCACATTAATCCGAAAAATGCATTTAGATTTTAAAGCTGGTAAGCACATATGCATCTCTCCTCAGCGAGTCGCCGGGGCGACAAAATCTCTTGAATGCAGAATTTGCGCATGCATGTTTATTTAAACGATATGAATGAAAACGCGTACGTTATCTTAGTCATTAAACCGCTTACAAAGGTGCTGCTCAAGAGCTTTTTCTACACATATGCATACCGTAATTTGAAATTTTTAGGTTAAATATTCTAAAAATGTTGGAAGCTATGTGGTTAAAACTTCTTTGTAAAATGTGAAACACCGGCAGATTATGCAATTCTTCAGATTCCTGAGACATTAAACATAAGTTGAACCTCAGCTTATCATCTTTTTAAAACTTATCTTACCGCTATTTTAAATTTCTCAATTAAGCTGTTAAACTCCACGCTGTATCTTTTTTCATGTACAGAAAGGAATTCTGATAATCTGACTTTTACGGCTTCATCAACTGATAAAGCAGCCTGCATAACAGTTTTTCCATTTGGCGTTCTAACCGGTTGCATCCTCAATTGGGGATTTTTTTCTATCTCCCTCTTTAAATCTTCTGCAACGCTTTCTTTCATGCCTTGATATTCTTTCTGCAGGACCTCTATTAAATCCAGAATTGAATCAATCACTGCTGTATTTGGTTTTTCTTTTAAAGTCTCTACTGCAAGAATACCTTCCTTTTTCATTTTAAATTCTATCTGGGCGTTTACTAAGCTTAGAGAGTCAATTAAATTTATTTGAACCATCTTCAATGAAGAGGACGGAATGCCTTTTAATTTTTGCCATAATCCATTTGAATCGAGATTTCCTTTATAAAACTCTCCAAGTATGGACTTAACCATCTCTTCATTTTTCAAATTTTCCTTTTCTTCTGATGATAACCTGCCAATTTTACCTGCTTTTTCCATGGCGGTTTCAAAAGCACTTTTTACCTTTCCCATTTTTACCTCCTGGATTGAATTTCCTTTGTACAGTTTTCAATCATGGGCTTTATATCTATAATCGGTGTGCCATCAAGCATATCAAGCCCTTTGATATGGATGATGTTATTTTCAATGCTTACTACTTCTAAAACCGACATGCCGACAGGGTTTGGTCTGATTGGAGAACAGGTGCTGAAAACTCCCAAATTCTCTTTTCGGTGGGGCGGAGTCTGGATCATGAAATCTTGAGTGAATCCAGGACTCTGGTGGAAATGGAAAATTATAATAATACGTTGCCCGGGTCTAATGTCTTTAAGCCCGACCGTGTATTTTTTATCAATTACTAACATCCCTTTTGCATCAGAAACAGTCCAGTGACGGGGAACATTTTTGATATTTGTTCTAACAATCCCTATAGGTTCTAATTCAATCTTCATTTTGGATAAGTTGATTTGACAATTTTATCTATGATTATAAAATATCTTAAAAACGTCTCGTCTCATTATATACTCAGTTAATCAATAATTATGATACTTCGTGTTACATATAATTTTAACAGCTTTTAATTAGTAGTAGTCAAATTTTAGTAATTTAAAACTTATAATTGGAAAAATCATGTTGTAAAAGACTTCAATGAAGGATAATAATTTAAGAATATGCAAATAATAACAAACACAAAAATAGAGAGTTTATCTTAGAATATCAGTGGATTGAAATGACGCAGCTAGATATTTCTTCTTCCATCCTTATATTTTAGTTATGAAAATTCTAGTTTTGATAGCGGCGATACTTATAATTGCCTTATATATCTTAGGCTATTACAGGGTAGTTTTTGTATATGCAGGATTTTTACTTCAGGCGGGCTATATGTTTTATAGGGGAATACAAATGGGACGGGTGCCCATTATAGGACCGCACGACACACTATTTTTCCTCTCTGCTTCAATAATGTTATTTGCCATACCGGTTACTTTTAAAATGAAAGACAAACGGAAATTGTTATCCCCGGTTGTATGGTTATCTGTTTTTTTTATCTTTCTTTCTCTTTTTTATAAACCACATAATGTTCCATTGCCTCCTGTATTAAAGACATTCTGGTTTGAGACTCATGTTGTATTGTCTTTTTTTGCTTATGCATTGTTCGGGTTAGCGGCTGTAATCGGGATATTATATTTAATCAACAAAGAAGAGAAAAGCGAACAACTACAATATAAAATTATTTTAGTTGGTTACTGTCTTTTTTCCGCTGCGATGATATTTGGAGGAATCTGGGGATATTTTGCATGGGGCACTTACTGGCTGTGGACACCAAAAGAATTGTGGACGGTGATACTCTGGTTATTCTACAGCCTCTATCTTCATGCAAGACTCAGGCAGTGGTGGAGGGGTAAGCCTTCAGTGATGCTGGGTATCACGGGTTTTGTTATTGTTATGTTCACATATCTCGGGGTTAGTTTATTTATGAAGAGTTCCCATACATTTTAAATGAGAATAGGTATCGGAAAGAATGAAGATATTGAAAAACATTCTTAATTTTTTTCTGTCCTTAAGATTGTCTATTTGGCTTATTTTTGTGCTGCTGAGTCTACTTTTTTACGGTTCATTTGTAATGCCCAAGGAAAAGGAATTCCAGACTCTGAATACAATCCCGCTTTTTCAATGGATGAACGAGAATAATTCCGGGATAACCTGGTGGCTTTGGGCTGCAATCGGGATTCTGGTGCTGCTTACTGTAAATACACTTTTATGCAGCATTGAATCAGTTATTAAAAAAAGGGTATCAAAACATTGGATCCTGATAATATCTCCCCAGTTAATACATGTAGGGTTTCTCTTTATCCTTTTTTCTCACCTCTTGAGCTCCTACGGTTCTTTTAGGGGGACAGCCTTTGTATATGAGGGCTCTGCGCTCCAGCTGCCTAATGGGCTGACCGTTGTTTTTGCTGCAATAAATACTGATATCGACCATTCAGGTTTTATTAAGAACTGGTCTGCAGACATAAAATATTTTGACGAAAGAAGACAGATGACAAAAGACGTGATATCTCCGAACAACCCTTCTTTTCAAGATGGATTTGGAATTTATATCAAGACCGTCAGACTAGAGCCGGTTCCTGCTGCCTTGATTGAGGTGAGCAGAGAACCCGGAGCCTTCTGTGCCCTTGTTGGAGGTGTATTGTTTTTAGCAGGTATGGTCACGTTGCTTATATTTAAGATGAAAAAAGAAGATGCAAGGATTTAGAGTAAAAGACTAAACAAGATAATAAGTAGAACTAGTAAAGAAAAGTTTAGAGAAAAAATTATCCCGGGGGATAATACAGATAGTTATTCTATTCTATTTTGAAAGTAGAACTTTAAAGAGGTTCAGGTTCAGTTGAGTATCTCTTCGGCAGGCTGTCAGGTGGTATACGAACTGATAGTCCATGTGTGCTAAGGACTTCAAACAGGGGACGGCCAAAGATGAAAAGTTCAAACGCTTCCTGTAGTCCTAATTCTGATATAGCATAGGAACGTATGGTAAGGTCTTTACGGACAAGCTCAGTAAGCTTTGCAAAATTTTCTGTTTTGTCTTTTCCCTCGGAAAGGATAAAAATTAAATTCTTTACCATATTATACGGACATTCCTTCTCGTGGGTCTCGATGACCTTCAGTATAGGGTCATTGAAATTTATAATATCAGCCCGGATAATAGTATTTTTGCCTATAATAGAAATGAATTCTGAAGTATCCCAGCATTTCAACAGACGGCATTCAAGAAAACGATATTTGTAAATTTTGCACGCGGATTCTTTATCATCATAAAAGCAGCAAGTCCAGTCTTTTCCTTTCCCCCTTACCTTGATCAGTTCCCGGGCAACCGGTTCCAGTTTTTCATTAACCGGGTTATACGCCAGTTCTCCTTTTCTGATGGTTACGAGATTCTGATGACCAATGTGTCCTGCAAGAATAATTTTTTTATCTTCGTGGTGAAGGATTGGCCCGCCTTTCAGGCAACATGTACCGCATCTTATACAACTGTCTCCAGGTATTCTTTTCTGTTTTTTCGTCCTGCTCATGATATCATCCAAATTGTGGAAAACTTTGGCATACTTCACCCAAGTCAAATTTTAACAAATTTTACATTTATATACTTAATCTCGTGCAGGGACATAAATTCTAATACCTGACCATTAGCTCAAGTAATTACCTTATTTTATTATCCTTAACATTCTTATGATTTTTTTCAGATGTGTAGTCTTATTGACCAGTTATATCGCAAGAACTACAATATCTTCAGTGTCAGAGTTTATTAATTAAACCTGTATCTGTAATTCTAAATAAAGTTAGTTTTTGATATTAATTAAAGAAAAAGTATGGTAATAATTTAATGAAGACTTTAAGAAATATCATTAACGTTAAAATTTCCGTAAGGGGGTGATAATAAATGGTTAGGCAAATAAAAGGCAGGTCAAAAAAAAGCGGGCTTCCACCCGGGACGCCAGTTCATGTTGGAGATCGGAAAACTGAGATAATTAAGATTAGTCTCATTGATTATGATAAAGAAAGCTTTGAGATGCGCGTGACTCAAACAGTTGAAGAATGCTTTGCATACAAAGGAAAGCCTACTGTCACGTGGATTAATGTTGATGGTCTCCATGAGGTATCTTCTGTTGAACAGTTGGGAAATTGCTTTGGTCTCCATCCACTTACTATTGAGGATATTCTGAATACCGAACAGCGTCCAAAATTAGATGTTTTTGATACATATATCTTTATTGTAGTCAAGATGCATACATGGAATGAAAAAACTAAAGAGATTACCGGGGAACAAATGAGCCTAATCCTCGGTGATAATTTTGTAATCACGTTTCAGGAAAAAGAAGGTGATATATTTGATGAGGTAAGAAACCGTATAAAAAACAACAAAGGCAGAATAAGAAAATCAGGTGCTGATTACCTTGCGTATTCCTTAATGGATGCTTTAGTAGATAACTATTTTAGAGTTCTGGAGAGCATTGGCGAAGATATAGAGGAGATGGATGAAGAACTTATTAAAAACCCGACACCCAGGACTTTACATAAAATCCATTTTCTGAAAAGGGAGATGATATTTCTTCGCAAGACAGTCTGGCCTATAAGAGAAGTAATAAGCAGGTTGGTACGGGAAGAAACAGGTTTGATAAAAGATTCCACCAAAATATATCTGAGGGATATCTATGATCACATAATTCAGATCATCGATACTGTAGAGACTTACAGGGATGTAATTTCAGGGATGCTCGATGTTTACCTTTCAAGCATAAGTAACAGGATGAATGCAGTTATGAAAGTTCTGACTATTTTTGCAGCTATATTTATTCCTCTTACCTTTATTGTCGGTCTTTACGGGATGAATTTTAATACGGAGAAAAGCCCTTACAACATGCCTGAGCTAAACTGGTATTACGGGTATCCCGTTGCTCTGGGATTAATGCTGTTTGTTTCATTAATAATGTTATTTTTATTTAAAAAGAAAAAGTGGTTTTAATGAACAGACTTATTAAGTAATATCTTGAAGTTTAATATTTTATGCGAAAAAGTCTGACTATTGATCCCTTCATAACTAATGACCTATGCATTTCCCCTTAATCTGTCACTCCCGCTTGTCGGGAGTCCTTCTTAAGAAAGATTCCGGACAAGCCGGAATGACAAAAAAAGGACATTACTTTTGCATCTTTCAATAATACAGTAACTTTACTTTTACTTGCCAGTTTGTTGACATGCACAGATGGATTTGCTTCACAAAAGAACTTTTTAAATAAGACTACTACTTTAAGTGTTAGTGAACTTATAAAAAAACGTATTGCTGAGGCAGGATACCCTCCGAATATTATACTCAGAGGAGAACTCATTCGTGCTCCGGATATGCTTGAGCGCTTCTATGAGAAGAGGGATTTTCAGCCTGTGTGGAGCGGAAATGAAGGCCCTCTGCCGAAAGCGCGCGAACTCATAGAAGCAATAGAGAATGCAAAATTCGAAGGTCTGATACCGTATTACTATCATCTTGAAAAAATAAAATCACTACTTTGGGAACTGAGTAACAAAAAGAAGAAAATAATATTATTTAAAGATGAAGACCTTGTAGCTTTTGACCTGTTGCTTACAGATGCTTTTCTTATGCTTGGTTGTCATTATTCATCCGGATGTGTCGACCCGCTGACGATAGAAGCGGAGTGGTTTATAACAAGAGAGATTTTAGATGTTGTTTCAGTGCTTGATAGTGCTCTAAAAAAGGACAATATAGAAGAAGCATTAAAAAAATTACTCCCTCCTGGAGACAGCTACTCCAGACTCAGAAGTGCCCTTGATTATTATAGAAAGATTTTAGTAAAAGGTGGCTGGCCGATAGTAACAGATGGACCGGCCTTGAAAAAAGGAGTTAAAAGCAGAAGAATCATTGAACTGAGAAAAAGGCTTACTGTTTCAGGTGATATGGATATTAAAGATGACAAGAAATCAGAACTTTTTGAAGAAGGAGTTAAACAAGCAGTGCTTAAATTCCAGAAGATGCACGGTCTTGAGACTGACGGAGTTGTTGGACCTTTAACTCTAAAAATGTTGAACGTTTCTGCAAAAGAACGTGTTCGTCAACTTGAGCTTAATATGGAACGAATGCGCTGGAGTTTCAGGGACTTAGGCCAGCGTTATATTATTGTGAATATTGCAGATTTTGAACTTTATGTTGTTGAAAACGGTGAGATATTATTTAACATGAAAGTTGTTGTGGGAAAGCCATTCCGGCAAACCCCTGTTTTCAGTAAAAAGATGACTTATATTGTAATTAATCCATCATGGAATGTTCCAAAAAGCATAGCCATCGAGGACATTCTTCCAAAAATTAAAAAAGATGCGGATTATCTGGCAAAACAAAAAATTAAAGTTATAAAAGGCTGGGATAAAAATTCAGAAGAAATTGATCCGGAGACTATTAACTGGTCAAAAGTTGCAGGAAATAATTTCAACTACTGGTTACAGCAGGAGCCTGGAATACTGAATCCGCTCGGTGGCATTAAATTCATGCTTCCAAACAGATTCGGTGTTTATCTGCATGACTCTCCCAGCAGAAGATTATTTGCCGAAAGCAAACGCAGTTTCAGTCATGGTTGCATACGTGTCGAGAGAGCGGTTGATCTTGCAGAATACTTATTAAAGAGTGATCCTGATTGGACACGAGAGAAGATAGTAGATGCAATAGAAGACGGCAAAGAGCAGGAAGTGCCGCTGCCTGAACCTATAAATGTTCACATCCTTTATCTTACTGCATGGGTTGACAATGACGGTTTCATACAATTCAGGGAAGACATTTACGGGAGAGATGAGCAGCTTGATAAGTCCTTGAGAAAGGAACCACCAAAACCTTTACTTAGTCAATAGGACTTGGCTGATTCTGATAATTTTGTTAAACTTCTATATCAAGCTTTTTTTACCTGAACTCTAAAAAGGAGATTTATTATGCTCATAGATTCTGTTCTCGATGCGATAGGCAAGACCCCTCTTATACGGCTCAAAAAAATGTCTTCAGTGAATGTGTTGGTCAAGGCTGAGTTTTTGAATCCCGGTGGAAGCATTAAAGACCGTGTAGCCAAGCATATCATTGAATCAGCGGAAAAAGAAGGAAAACTCAAGACAGGGATGATCATTATAGAAGCCACTTCTGGAAATACAGGGATAGGATTGAGTTTATTAGGAGTGCAAAAAGGTTACCGTGTAATCTGTGTTATGCCTGAAAATATGAGTGAGGAACGGAAAAAAATTATTCAGGCTTTCGGAGGAGAAATTGTTTTTACTCCTGCGGAGGAAAGCCTGCAAGGGAGTTTGAATAAATTGCATGAAATTACTGAAAAAGAACCTGAAAAATATTTTACTGCTGACCAGTTTGTGAACCCCCGCAACCCTGAAATCCATTATATTGAAACTGGTCCTGAGATATGGAATGATGCAAACGGAGAAATAGATATCTTTGTCTCAGGAGTGGGAAGCGGCGGAACTCTTCAGGGGGTCGGGAAGTTTTTAAAGGAAAAGAAGCCAAATATAAAAATAGTTGCTGTGGAACCCAAAAAGAGCGCCGCCCTTTTGGGAAGGGAACCAGGGCTTCATCAGATTCAGGGAATAGGTGACGGCTTTATTCCTGATGTTCTCGATATTAACCTCATTGATATGGTATTTACCATTTCTGATGAAGAAGCTGTTGAAACTACACGAAGACTTTCGAGTAAAGAAGGTTTGCTTGTTGGAACCTCTTCCGGTGCCAACGTTTTTGCTGCTCTTCATATGGATAACGGACGTAATAGAGTAGTGACTATACTGCCTGACCGGGCAGAAAGATATTTTAGCACCGCTCTTCTTTAACCTATTGAATATTTTAGGCTTTAATGCTTTGTCCCTGGCAGTCAGTAATATTAATAACCCAATTTTTTTATGGAAATAAAATATTTTCTTTATTTTTTAATAGGCGGGTTTACTGTAAGTCTTGTTACCTACTTCGCCAGTCAGTCCAGGGGGTTACTGGCAGCTTTCTTCGCCAATTTGCCTGTGATAACGGCAGTGACTTTTTTGACTATTTATCTTGAATCAGGCCAGAAAGCTGTTGTTTCATACGCCGAGGGGTTGATAATCATGCTTTTCCCATGGCTGGCTTATATATTCACAATAATCTTTTTGACTGATAGAATAGGCTTTTTCCAATCACTCATCTTTGGAATTTTCCTTTATATCTTATTCGCTTGTTTGATAATTGGTATCAAAAAATTCTGAGAGATATGTTAAATATCGTAGTTTTGGGGATTCGATTGTTGATATTTAAAAGAAGTGATTTGGTTGCTTCATGGTATTTGTTTTCAAGATAAATCGGCAAGACAGTTATAACAATTATATCTTTCAAGTATGGAAAGCGGAAAAATATAGGGATTAGAAGAACCCGGTGTTTTAGTTTTCATTCTGGCTGACCTTTTATCATCCAATGCATGGAAGGCAAAAGCACTGCTAAAAAGAGCTATCTTAAAAAAAGATTTGAATTTATAAATAAAGCAGATAAAATATAAATCAGGATGAGCAATAAAGAAGAACTGGTAAGGTGCCCTGTCTGTGATTTATATATAAAGAGAAATGAGGGCTTTACATGCCCAAAATGTAAAAGAAGCTCTATATGTAAAAAACACAGGTACCCTGGTATGAGAGAATGTACAAGCTGTGTTTTTGGGATGAAGGCGAAAGAAGTCAGCGATTTAAAAAGACAAGAAAATAGCATTAAAATTTTATCAGGCTGCTGCAATATATTTTCCTTGTAGTTTCTGTTTATTTTGTATCTTCGAAATTTGGGCTGTTAGAGACGATAGAATTATTGCAAAACAGAATATTTACAGATTATCTGGTATATGCAGGGGGAGGAGTTCTTCTATTCTGTTTAATTTTTTATTTTATCCTGTTCAATCAAAAAAACAGAATTGCTGAACTTGAGTCTCAGATTAATGAGATTAGGAATATGGAAATCAGAAGATAGGTTTAACTTGATAATTCCCTGTAGCTTACTACAGGGTTTCTTTGTGTCATTCCTGCGAATACGTCTTACATATTGACGGAAGGGATCCATAAGACTAATGAACTGGATTCCGTGTCAAGCACGGAATGACAGAATAACGAAGTTTATAAATTTTGATACCCTGCAGCTTGCTGCAGGGTTGTTCACTGGAGGTCAATAATATTAAAATAAGTACATCGCCTATTTTCACCCTTTAGTGCCCTTGCCTCTTATAGGTGGGAGGTTTTTATTTAATATTTCTTTATGACAGTCAATACAGTTTGTAATGTTTCCACCTGTTTTTTGCATCATTTCCTGATATTTTTGAGGATTTTTAAGCTTCATTTTTTCGATATGGCCATTCATTTTCTGTTTATATTCTTCCTGACCGATGATCGGGCCGGCATATACATGAATTCCGGAAATTATAAATAGAAAGGTCGTTGTTATAATAATTATTTTCTTAATCATAATAAACATCCTCCAACTGTTGTTAGATTCTTAAAATGTTCGTCTGCTGTAAGTACCGTCAGTAACAACCGCGCCGTGATAGTGACATCTACTACAGGTACGACATGCCCAATCACCAGCTATTATTCCATGACATATCAAGTCTGGAGAGGAGCCTCCGCAAGCTATGGGAAAAACATCATTATGATGAACACCGGCCCAGTTATTTGATCCAGGAGTATCTTCGGTATGACAGCGATTGCAGAGGTATCCTAGTTCTTTATTAAGTAGTGTGGTAAGTGTAGTTATTTGACCGCTCAGTGTACCTCCGTTTACCTCTTTCCTGATTAAAACTACATTGGGAGCGCCGTGGGGCTCATGACAATCTGTACATGCAAGCACTTTATCTGTCGTTGAATAAGGACTACGTATCCCTCCTGCACCGTCCAGCCCATCAGATACACCTTTCCCATGTTTTTCAATATTCCAGTCAATCGTTTTTAGATTTCCTCCGAGCGTAGTGCTCCAAATACTATTTGAGTTATCATGACAGTCAGTGCAAAAGGTGACAAAATCAACAAGGTTTGAGCCGTTTGTTGTGGTAGAACCGTCAGGTTCATATGTAGAGCCACCAGACCGATAAGGGGCTTGATAGCCGGCTGTATAGTTACTCATCCTCTCTGTGGCTATGGGGATATTATCTCCCCATAGACCCCATGCATTGTTATCTTTGCTATGAAGGCTTGGCAGTGAAACAGGGGAGTAGTCTCTTGTACCAGAGCTCTTTGTTGAACTGCCTGCGTTTGCAGGGTCTCCTTTTGCCATATGCGGGTTATGACAGGCAGCACAGGGATTGGAATCATCAGTATAACCCCAGGATTTAGTGGTAATGAATGTAATTATATCGTCGAGGTTGTGAGATGTGGACGGTGAGGTAAAAGAGAAGGCTTCAAGGATATCATTAAGAGTATCCGAGTAGCCACCGGCGCGATAGCTGTAACTGCGGTTTACAAGACCCCCTGTCTGATAAGAGCTTACGTCAGTATGACATTTGAAACAAAAGTTATCTGTCTGGCTGATATGGTTAGTATAAAAGAGGACATATTTGTCAGGCCCTCCCGTTGGGTTGGGCTCACTACCGCCAATAAGTGCATGCTGTTCATGACAGTGTGCACAATTCCCTTTTGAGTATCCAAAAGCAGAAAGACTGGTACGGTTAACGCCATATGATGAACTCCCATGTACAGAATCAAGATAAGGTCCGCTGGTTGCTTTTTCAGGGTATAGCATTAGACATAGAAGAATCGCTGCAACCACCGTGAAACATAAGAAAAATAGATTGAAGTTGAAAATAACGCTGCCTTTGTTATTATATTGTATTTCCATCCAGTTTCCTTTAATTTTATTTTATCATATAAATTTATTTTATCATATAAAATTAAAATTATTACTAGTAATATCTATAACTTTATAGACAGCCATTAGAAATAAAGCCAATGAAGTTTTGCCATTGCAGCAGAAGATATAAACTTTAAATTCCTTGCCATACTTTTTAAGATTATGAATAATAAACCAGGTATGAAAGAAAAAGTTATCGGTATCGGCTATTACAGAAGAGAGCAGTGGTTGCAGCTTCTTGAGACGGCTGCAGATGCTCAAATTCTGGAGAAGACATATGATGAGTGGTTGGAAATATTGGATTCCTCGATGGAGAAGATAAAGGCACATGGTATTGAGCCGGAACTGATACATGTAGATGTGAATGAATTACTCGACTTTTGTAAAAACAAAGGACTTCAGAACAATGCCGGTGCAAGGTCAATATTTATTACAGAGCTTTCCAGGAAAAAGAAAGAAATCTAATCCATCCAGATAAATGACTGTATAGTATAAATTATTTATAATATGTTAAAATTACAACCTAGGAGTTGTATATCAAAAATATATATTTCATCGAAGCTAAATCCCCAGGGGCTCATATTTTCAGCAGGACACCGCTGCCCAGGTTGGGCACCATTCTTCTGTCTACAATTCTGAAAGAAAAAGGTTATAACTCAAAAGCCTTTATTGAAGACATTTCAGAGCCTGACTGGAAGATGCTGAAAGAGGCGGATATTATTGGTATCTCCTCAATAACATCCACTGCGCAAAGGGCTTTCCAGCTTGCGAGGAAATTCCACTCCATGAATATCCCGATCATTATAGGAGGGCCACACGCCACATTCATCCCTGAAGAAAGCCTAAAGTATGCTGATTATGTAGTAAGGGGTGAAGGTGAAGAAACAATAGTAGAACTTATAGAGCATCTTGAAGCAGGAAAACCTCTTAATGATATAAAAGGTCTTTCTTATAAAGACGTAGATGCATTTGTTCATAACCCTCCCCGACCTCTTATTGATGATTTAGATGCCGCGCCTATCCCTGATTTAAATGTTGTTCACAACTGGCGGAAAAAAACTGTCATACCTATCGCAACATCAAGGGGTTGCCCGTTTGGCTGTAAGTTCTGTTCAGTTATACAGATGTTTGGCAGAAAATACCGGTTTAAATCTATTGAAAGGGTTATGGAAGAGATAAAAAAAGTTGCATCGAGAAAAGCCCACATCTTTTTTGTAGACGACAATTTTGCGGCAAACAAGGAACGGACAAAGACACTTCTTAAGAGAATCATTGCTGAAAAAATAAAAATAGAATGGTCAGCGCAGGTACGAACAGATATCGTAAAAGATAAAGAACTCATAGAACTTATGTCTAAATCAGGATGCTTCACCGTTTTTGTCGGATTTGAATCCATCAACCCGCTGACCCTGCATCTTTATAATAAACATCAGAAAGTTGATGACATCGTCGATTGCATCAAGATTTTCAAGAACGCCTCCATTGGGATACACGGCATGTTTGTGTTTGGAGGGGATACTGACGATATCGAAACCATCAGAAGCACACAGAGGTTTGCCAGGCGGCTTGGAATAGATTCGGTGCAATTTCTTATGCTTACACCTCTTCCCGGAACACCTGTGTTTGACGATCTGATGAAACAGGGCCGTTTGATTCACACAGACTGGGCAAAATATGATGCCCACCATGCTGTTTTTGAACCAAGGCTTATGACTGCTTTTGAATTGCATACTGAAACTTTCAGGGCAATGGCGGATTTCTATTCATGGGGTAAAATTCTAAAGAATCTTATGCGAGGAAGACTCTTTTATAGTTTCATAGGTCTTTACGGAAAAAGGTCGTTGCACAAACTAAAGACGCCGAGTAAAAAGTATTTAAAGGACCTTAAAAATTTAATCAGCACTAAATTTGACAAGAGGACCGGAAAACTGGGTGAATATTTCTTGAATAAAAAGAAAGCTGTTAAAAAGATAGTACTTAGCAGCATTCCAGAAGGAGGCATAGAATCAAAGTTCTTTAAGACCTTTTTTGAAAAGATTGGGAAGAGATTAATCATCAGTCGCGAGGAATCAAATTTTTCTGGTGGTTCTTTGACTATAATGCCAATTCTTCAAGATCCCCGTAGCGATGAAAAGCCTGATAAAAAACTGTTGACTGAGGTATATGAAAAATACAAAACAAGGTTTCAAAATTTAAAAATAATACCTTTAGAGGCCGGTTCACTTTACAGATTATGCGTTGACTTGGGATTGCTTATGGGCATTAAAATGAAAAAAATCAGAAGGGCTTATGAAAAAGCGGTCGGGGGTATAAACGGTAAAGCTTTCAATTGCCATGCAGTGCTGATTATTTTTAAATTATGAAGTATCCTGCACTCAGTTAATACTCTTATGAATATTTCCGAACATATAATTGTAAAAGTTCGTTTTCTATTTTTTTTCCAGGACGATTTTATGCGTTAAAAGCGATATTTCTTTTATTTCTCCCTCAAAGATTTTTTGTTCTCCGAAGAGGTTTTTGAGGTAAATCTTTCCCTCTTCCGGCCTCATGATATCTACATTCTCTAAATAAAGCTCTTCTTTTCCATCCTTATAAATATAAGCGTTTGCTTCACACATATTACTTTTTCTCCTTTCCTGTCTCATGCCTTACTGTCTCAATAATTTTCTCTACCAAATGAGGAAGGGGCTCTTTTTCTACTCCTATTATTTCTATCCCTTCCTGATTTAGTGGCAGGAGGATTTTTTTTGCATCGCATGATGCAATTGCCTCTGCCATCTTTGGCGTCAATTCTCCTAACATCGCATTAGTAAGAACAATGCTTAAAGGGCCTATGATCATGTTTACCTTTTTTGCATTCCAGCAAATTGCGGTTTCCCCTGTTGCACCTTTGTTAGCTCTTGATTTCATCATCGCTGATGTTGCAGCGGCATTTGTACCGAGTGCCAGTATTT
>MHEF01000108.1:18608-24688 GCA_001805125.1 Nitrospirae bacterium RBG_13_39_12 | reverse complement strand
CGGAATCTTTCCGGAAGGATTCCCGACGCGCTTTGCTTGCGGGAATGACACAAAAAAAACATTCAAATAATGGACGCCCTGCGGTCTCTGCCGCAGGGTTCTTCACATAATTGCATTATAAACAGAATATTGGCCTTGACATAATACTTAAAATTAATATAATAAATTTACATTAAAAACAGATTATGTTAATAAAAAACAAATCTTTTTATTTTATTCTAAACTTTTTTCCCCTTTTTATTTTTCTATTTCTATTTGCGCCGGTAGCTTTTGCTGAAGAAGCAGATCCTTCATATGAACTTGCGATAACAAAAGCAGCTGATAAAATCGAAAATTCTGATTATGAAGGAGCTATTGATGATCTTGATGAAATCCTGAGATTAAAACCAGAGGACGAACAGGCAACACTTTATCTTGGTATAGCTCTCAGCCGTTCGGGTGACAGGGATGCAGAAGAGATTCTTAAGAAGGCACTATTAATTAATCCAAAAAATCCAGTTACAAACCTTGAACTCGGCATTTACTATTTCGGCAAATCCATGGACGATGAAGCTGGGGATTATTTTGAAAATACCATAAAGCTTGCACCAAACACAGAGTACTCAACGAAGGCAAGAGAATACATAGGTGCAATTAAACAAGGAGGCGCTGTAAAGCGCTGGATATTAAATATGTCAGCAGGCGGCCAGTATGATAGTAACGTTATAGTTAACTCTGATAACGGCCCTCTTCCTGAAGGAATCTCAAGAAAATCAGACTGGAAGGCGATCTTGTTTTTAAACGGCAGATACGACCTTATTGCAGATCAACGTACAGAATGTTCTGTAGGGTACAGGTTTTATCAGAGTTTTCATATCCATCTCTCTAACTTCAATATAACCAGTAACTTGCTGGACCTTAAAGCTTCGTATCGTATCTCACCGGAATTAAGTATCAATGGTCTTTACTCATTCGAGCATGTGTTGGTCGGGGGTAATCCTTACGACTATTCACATATCCTGTCCCCATCACTGATTATTTCAGAGGGAAAGGGGTTTTCTACAATTGTTGAATACAAATACAGGAATACCCATTTTATGGACATGGAACTTTTTGAAGACAATTCAGACAGGACAGGGGCAAATAACCTTTTTGGCATAACACAGAATATACCAATAAGTACTTCTATAATTTTCAATGTAGGTTATTCATATGATGTAGATTCCACAAGAGAAGATTTCTGGGATTACAGCGGTAATAAAGGCATGGTTGGTTTACAATTCAACCTGCCGAGTTATCTGTACATAAATTTATATGGAGAATATTATCATAAAAATTATGAAGGTACAAATCCGTTATCAGATGAAGAAAGAAAGGACAGGGTAAGTACAGCAACGGCTTCTGCTACAAAACAAATATCAGACAGATTCAGTATAACTCTTGGTCAGCTATACACAAGAAACAAGTCAAATATAGAAGAATACGATTATAAACGGTCAATAACAAGTTTTTTCTTGAATGTGAGGTTTTAATGGGAATATTTAGATGGACAGCGATCCCCATTTTTTTATTATTTTTTGTTTCAGGATTGTCAGGGATTGTATCTGCGGAGGACGAGGTCGGCAAGGTAGTTGCTGTCAGAGGCAAGGCGGTAATATACAGAGATAAAGAAACGATAAAAGCAGAAGCAAATGATAATATTTTCCTGATCGATACAGTATCAACCATGGAAGCATCGAAGGCTAAGATGCTTTTTATAGACGATAGCGTTCTGACCCTTGGAGAAAATTCAAAGCTGGTCATAAAAGAGTTCGTATACAGTAAAGACAAGGGCGGAAGATCAATTTTTAATCTTATCGATGGAAAGATGAGGTCTATTGTAGGAAAGACGAAGTTTGAGGTTCATACGCCGACGGCAGTAGCAGCTGCAAGAGGCACAGTGATACTTATTGACACCGGTGTAATTAACGGGAAGAAATTTACAACTTTCATATGTCTTGAGGGTGATGTATTTTTAATGAGTGCTTATGCGACTGTTACCGGCAGTTTATTACTTAAACCCGGCATGATGGTAACTTTATTTGAGGGAGAACCTTTGCCACCTGATACAATGAAAGCACCACCTGATAAGATAAAGAGTATCCTGTCATCTACAGATGTCGGTCATGAAATATCTGTACCGGGGCCTGCAGAGATTAGGACGGGCCCTGAAGGGTTTGTAATAGAACCTCCACCTGTGATTTCACTTCCTGACCAGCAGCCCAGCGATACAGGTAATACAAATGTAAACATCGATGTCATTTTCCCGGATAAATAGGGGATAATTATGAAAAAGTTATTAATAATATTATTTCTTGCATTACTCACAGTAAACGTTAATTGTGGGGGAGGGGGTGGGGATTCAGGAAGCAGTGCTGATGGTACAGGAGGTAATACGAGTGGGACGTCACTTGTAAGAATAACCATAGGCAGTAGTAGTGTTAGTCAGACTGCTTCTAATAAAGTTGTGTCTGATATATCTGCTGCCGGGATACCATCAAACATATATAAAATCGTATTTACCATATCTGGCCCTGACATGTCCACTATAATAAAGGAGGTTCTTGTTGAAGGACAGACATCAATAACAGAGACCTTTTCTGTTCCTAATGGCAAAAACAGGCATTTTCTTGTTGAAGCCGAGGATATTTTCGGGAATGTTGTGTTCCATGGTTTTACCGATGTTGACCTTAACGGCGATGAAGTTACTTTTACTATTTATATGACAGCTGTGGATGAGATTGCACCGACAGTAATATCCACAATCCCTGCTAATAACGCAGCAGGAGTTCCTGTAACTTCAGTTATAACAATAACCTTCAGCGAAACAATAGATTCTTCAACTTTCAACTCAAGTACATTTACATTAGGAGATGGAGAAAGCAATGTTTCCGGAGTTATAACCTTCGACGGCTCATTAGTTACTTTTACTCCGTCAGACAATCTTGCCGACTCTACTACCTATACAGGAATGATAACCACAGGAGTAAAAGATCTGGCAGGGAATCCGATGTCGGCAAATTACAGCTGGACGTTTACCACCGGTTCAGCGCCTGATGAGACCCCGCCTACTGTTACAGCAGTAAGTCCCGGGATTTCAGCAACAGGGGTAGCAGTAACCTCGACCTTAACCGCCACATTCTCTGAGGCAATGGATGCATCAACTATCAACGCAACTACATTCTTGCTGGATAGTGTCGGTAACACGCCGGTAAGCGGTACGGTTAACTACTCCGGGATGACAGCCACGTTTACGCCTTCCGGCAACCTTGCCTACTCCACTACATATGAGGCTACTGTAACCACAGGAGTAAGAGATCTGGCAGGGAATCCAATGTCGGCAGATTATATCTGGAAATTTACCAGTGGTTCAGCGCCTGATGGGACCCCGCCTACTGTTATAGCTGTAAGTCCTGTGAATTCAGCAACAGGGGTAGCAGTAACCTCGACCTTAACCGCCACATTCTCTGAGGCAATGGATGCATCAACTATCAACACAACTACATTCTTGCTGGATAGTGTCGGTAACACGCCGGTGAGCGGTACGGTTGACTACTCCGGGATGACAGCCACGTTTACGCCTTCCGGCAACCTTGCCTACTCCACTACATATGAGGCTACGATAACCACAGGAGTAAGGGATCTGGCAGGGAATCCGATGTCGGCAAATTACAGCTGGACGTTTACCACCGGAACAGAATCGGATACTACTCCACCCTCTGTCCCAACTGGACTGACAGCCACAGCTGTCTCTGCATCCCAGATAAACCTGTCATGGAACGCCTCAACTGATAATGTTGGGGTGGCAGGATATAAAATATACATGTATGGCATGTATCAGAAGTCAGTTAGTACTACCTCGACTACTGACACAGGACTTTATCCTGGCATCCAGTACTGCTATAGAGTATCAGCATATGATGCTTCCAGTAACGAATCGGCACAGAGTACTGAGGCATGTGCTACTACTTGGTCTGCGGATCTTTATATAAGCAATGTTGTTAACTCAGGATCTGGCGGCACAATAAGTTTTAATGTCAGAAACGGTGGTTTGATCGGGGCGAACAATATAGATGTTTATGTCTTGTATGGAGAAACTTTATCTTTTAATGATAACTGTCAGACGTTCTTCATTAGCTCGCTTCCAGCGGGCGGGTCTTCTCCAATTTCACTTACTGGCGCTTATAATGATACTTATATGATAATAGTGGACCCGAATAACCTTATCCAGGAATCTGATAAATCAAATAATACGGTTTGCGGAGGAGCATACTGCACAAATCCACCATCGCTTAGTCTTTGCGGAGGAGGTTAATTTCTTTAAGAGCTTTAATAGTATATGTATTTGGATGGAATGTTGAACCTGTAAGGTAATTTACCTTTTGCCTGTCTTGCACCCGTAAGAATATCAAAGACTACACTAAAATGCGTTATGTTGTCCTCGAATGGAATTATAATCCACTTCGGCTGGAGAATATCCAGCGTTTTCCGGATATTCCAGTAACTCGTCAGAAGCACAACATATTTCACGTTCAAGTTATTACAGAGAGATATAATTTCTGATGCATCCGGATAGTCGGCATCTATAAATAGAACATCAAATTTTCCAAGGAACTCTTTAATAGAAAGTTCGGGTTTAATTTTTTTTAAAGGAGTGTTTAGAATTTCAGTATGCATGAAAACATTCCTTATGGCATTAAACTGGGCCTTGTTATATCCTGTAAACAACACCCTGTCTTTCGTGCTTGCATTAATGGGAGGTGCATCCCTGAATTTAAGTGCTGTAACAGAATTTTCCGCAGCCATATATGAAATATCTTTCAGATTATTGATAATTTTTTCCGGAGGTTTATAAGACATTATCCTTATTTTTGCCTCGATAATTCTTCTCAGTGATTCATTTAGTCTTTCAATTGATATATCACCTTTATTTACAGCATCCATGAGTGCATTAAGGATAGCTTCCTGTTTATCCGGTTGATGGCTTATCATTATGATATCAACACCTGCCTTAAAAGATTGAACGGCTGCTTCAGGAATGGGCATTAATATCTCAATCGGTTTCATCTCGATATTGTCTACCATAATCAAACCGTCAAACCCCATGTCTTTCCTGAGGATATCTTTCATCCAGTATGAAGAGAGCGAGACAGGATTTTTTATGTCTCCAGGCTCTGCAATAAAATGACCGAACATTATTATATCAACCCCTGATTTCACAGCACTTTTAAAAGGGAGCAAGTCGGAGTTTTTTTCGTCCTGGGTCTTCCATGTAATTCGCGGGAGTCCGAGATGGGAATCCTTGGGTGTCCTCCCAATACCGGGGAAGTGTTTAGCAGTTGCAAGCATACCTGCTTCCTTAAGTCCGCGGATGTAAGCAATCCCCAATCTTTCAACTGTTTCGGAATCATTGCTATAACTTCTTTTTGTCATTGGTGAAAATTGGATATCTGACGGCACGTCGAGCACAGGAGCAAGATTGACATTAATCCCTGAACTTCTGAGTGCACTGCCGACAGAACGTCCGATCTCCATTGCAAGTCCATCAGAGTTTACTGCCCCGATTGTGGGCTCAGAAGGCGGCCTATACTCTCCTTTAATGCGGCTTACCACCCCTCCTTCCTGGTCTATTGCAAAAAACATTGGCAGGTTGTTGTTTTTAAAGATGGATTCTATCCCTGAGATTAAAGGTGGGATGTCTCGTGCGTCCTCGAAATTCCTTGAATAGAATATAACCCCGCCCGGGTTTATCTTTTTAAAATGGGCGATATCTTCAGAAGAGAGAGTTTGACCCAAAAACCCTACGAGAAGAATCTGCCCGATTTTTTCCCTCAGCGTCATCCTGTTGATATATTCATCAACCCTGTCGTCAGCATATATATCCCGGGGTGACAGAAAAAACAGGAGAGAAAATGAAACTATAAAAATAATTTTTTTCATATTAAGGATAGTTTTAAAATTTATCACAGAACACCCGGAATTGTCTAATATCGAATAAATAAGATTTGACATAGCAGACATTTCAGATTATGTTTAGATTAATGATTAAACGTAGTAGACAG
>MHEF01000108.1:16786-18575 GCA_001805125.1 Nitrospirae bacterium RBG_13_39_12 | reverse complement strand
CATACTGTACTACACAGCTAAATAAACTGATATAATACGGTTAATTTCAACCTATATTCGATAATTGCAGAGAAATGATGAGATACGAGTATGATGCTTTTATTTGTCATGCGAGCGAAGATAAAGAGGATTTTGTCCGCCCACTGGCAAACGCATTACATGATAAGGGCATGAATATCTGGTATGACGAATTTTCCCTCAAAGTGGGTGATAGTCTTCGGAGATCAATTGATCTTGGTTTAAAAAAATCTAAATACGGAATTGTTGTTTTAAGTCCAATATTTTTTAAGAAAGATTGGCCTCAAAAAGAATTGGACGGGTTGACTGCACTTGAGGTTGACGGACGTAAAATTATACTACCAATATGGCACAAGGTGAATAAAAAAGATGTTATGCAATATTCTCCAATCCTTGCTGATAAAATTGCAATAACTTCCTATCGGGGGATGAAGCATATTGTTACAGAGATAGTTCGAGTTATTCAACCGAAGGATAAATACGAAAAACTCATAAGTGATGCAATGCGGAGATGGTTAACACATGATATTCTCCCAAGTGTAGAAGAGCTATATGTATTATGGGAAAACATAGATCCCCAAAAATTAAATCCTGAAGAAATAGCATTTATTTATGCTTCGTATCTTTCGCGGGACGATGAATTGGAAGATTGGTCCCAAGATAATGATATCTTTTCTTTTGAGTATTTAGTTGATTATTTGGCCAAGTTGTCTAATTTTAACAAACCAATCTTGTCTGCCTATCCTGATATCAAGGTGCTTTCTTGGGCACTTGGAGGATTGCTCTCATGGGACGATGCTGGACATACTCGAATATGTAGGTTAATGATTTACGAAGGAAACAATAAAGTGTCAGGTCTTTATTGCTACATTGAAGCTCCATTTGACAAAGCAACAGAATTCATAATCTTACGCAGGAATGACTTCACAACATTAATTAGATACATTCCCTCTCAAACTGAGGCAGAGCGAAAGAAAATTGATGATACAATAACGAAACTTTATAACAGAGCAAATCGGAACAAAAACAATAATGTTTGAAGCAGTAGTGAATAAAGCAAAAGTGAATAAACACTACTGTCCGGTTAAAAGAATTGGAGTTGAGGGTTATCAACTTTTTTCACTTTGTCAATTCCGCGTAGTTGCAGGTGTTATTCTCAACTTATGAAAAGCATTAAGGGTGGCCGAGATTGTTAAAGTTTTTAGCAAATCTATTGAATTGTAAAGCTCCCGCCGAATGAACCTGAAAAATTATCATGACCTTCATTTTGATTGAGACAGTCATCAAAGGCATTTACATCCCACCTGTAAGTCTTCCCGGGTTCCAAAAGTTCTGTTGCTTTACCGTCAAAATTGTAGATAGCAGAAGTAGTACCATTACCGGGTTCCAAAAGTTCTATTGCTTTACCGTCAAAATTGTAGACAGCAGAAGTAGTACCACCCGGAATATTAGGCCACCAGATTAAATTATCGCTGCTATCCCGGACTAAGAGGTGATACCAGGATACACAACCCCAGTCAGGTTGTTGCCAGGTAAAAGTCGGTGTTGCAGTATTTATGGTTTCTCCGTTTTTTGGTGATACTGGTATCGGGAATCCAACCCCTAAATCGTATATAGAGTCAGTGAGAATCACAGATGTGCCATCACTATAATTAAGGTTGAATATATATGTATTACCAGCGGCTGGCTTTAATTCTCCGAAGAACACATGAGATGACCACGGGCAATAGTCAGGCAGATTGCAGGTGTTATCTAAAGTAAGAATCCCGAT
>MHEF01000108.1:15953-16757 GCA_001805125.1 Nitrospirae bacterium RBG_13_39_12 | reverse complement strand
TCTGGACAACGGAAGTCTCATCTGCAATCAAATCAAGATTATAACCTTCCTGAAAATGAGCTATCCGAGCGGAAACTTCAACCCTCGGAAGAGGGCACTCGCCTTTTTCCGCCCTGAATGCTCCGTTCACAGTGTTTACCATGCAACCTCCAGTTCGTGTATATGTTCCGTTCATAGTTATTCCGTCAGTTGAGGCACTTATTGTTAGGGTCCCCGGTTCTTTGCATGCCATAAAGTCAAGGGTGAGCTGGATCTGATTCCCGCTGACAGATCCGTTTCCTGTAATTTTGCCGAATTCTCTATCAAAACCTGAAATGCTTAAAGAGTTATTAACCTGGGCAATATTTGTACAGAAAGGGCCTTTCTCGATTGTTTCTCCCTGTGGTGTCCTGTAGAAAAGCCAGTTACCCGAGACATCAAAAATATTTTCTATTAAATCAATTACAATTGTAATTGGGTTCCCATCAAGGTCTCTGTATGCCTCTCCTGAATATCTTACAATATTGGATATATCAAGAGCTTCAATCACAAAGTGCCTCTGTGGTCCGTTTGGCACATTAAGAATAAACTCAACGAGATTGTCTTTAATAGGAACAGTACCTGTCATTACCTTCATACCTTCACCAGAGACTATATAACGGATTCTGTCAATACCTGAGGATTTTATGATTAGAGCACTGCTGCTCTTAAAGTTTGCTGTTATAAAAACTTCGGATGTTTCATTGCTGCCTTCTTTTCCCCCGCCGCCACAACTAATTATCAAAATAAGGCCTGAGATTAAAAGGCATAAAGCTATTTTATTCA
>MHEF01000108.1:5523-15766 GCA_001805125.1 Nitrospirae bacterium RBG_13_39_12 | reverse complement strand
ATAAAGTATGTACCTCTTGCAGCTGCTGCCAATGTCGGGGTGCGAACTTCAAATTCATTTTTACCAACAAGTGACCTGAGCTTCCCATCAATCAGGTTTAAGATTGACTTGCCTTTTTTTCTGTCTACCGAATATAAATATTCCTCAACGTTGAGCCTCGAGTTTTCAGCAAGTGTCAGAATGCTGTCATCTCTGAATAGCATTTTTGCCCTTGATTCCTTTTTTGTCTCGATTGTGTCTTTGAGAAAAATCTTGTCTTTAAGGACAGCATCTATTGTCTTAGTATCCCTTAAGATTGTTACATTGCCTTTTAGGGCTACTAAGAGGCCAACCTCTTCAGCGGTAGCTGTTATAGGCAAAAAGATTATCAGCATAACTACAAGACTTATCCTTTTTATCATAAATTCATCCTCAAAAAACATGTCGTAATATTTCTTTCATATTCAAAGATATCTATATTTGATCTGTTTTTAACATACTGCCATCCCACTGTCACATCAAAGTTTGAGCTAAAGGTCTTTGTCAGTGTGGAGGAGAATGTTGCTGTTTTGTCTTCTCTCTTTTCACCTGTTCCCGGATATTCGGCATCATAATTCTTTTGATAGTACTCACCCGAAAGATCTATTGACCATTTTTTGCCTAAGTCCAGTCTTAAATCTATATTACCTGTATGTCCACTGTATGCCCAGTAATCCTCATCTGTGGAATCATTGTCATAGCTGTAACTTAAACTTAATGCAGCAGTCCTGCTTACAGGTATATACTGAGTTATCCTTAGGAGATTATTTGATCCGTCCCGCTCGGAATTGTTCTCAAAGAGCGGTGAATTTTTGAAGTCTTTACTCTGGTAGTTATATTGTATGGTTGTAAAAAACCCTTTTCTCTCAGCTATGGTAATCGTTGGAGATATGCTATGCGAAGAAAGATATTCTTCTTTTCCGACGGTTGTGTATTCGAATGTATAAAGAGCTCTGAAAGAGAGAGGTTTACTTACAGTGTAATTTAATATAATGCCTGGAAGGTGCTGTTGGACATTGAAATCATCAAGCTCTTTATGAATACTCTGGTAGAATGAGTATGTTGGACCGATAAATAAATTTTCTGTAACAGCAGGCATATATTTGCCATCAATATATATGACTCCCCTCCAGTCGGATTTTCTCGATATTCCCTCTGGTAATGTCCCGTCAGAAGGTTCCAGTATAACATTGCTGTCGTATTGGGCTCCGGCTGAAAAACTTATTGACCAGTATTTCAGTACTATCTGTTCCTCTTTTTCCTGTATATCTCTGATATAGTCCTTAGCTATTTCTGATAGCTCAGTCCCGGGTGAAAGCTTGTTTGCTGTTTCGAAAAAATCCATTGCCTCTTCATGGAGTCCCCTTTTGTAGTAAAGAATGCCAAGTTCAAGATTTGTCCTTGGAGAAATGGGATCGAGCTTCAGGGCCTTCTTTAAAAGTTTTTCCCCTTCCTGATCATTTCCGGAATTACAAAGAGCAATGCCGAGATAAAGGTTGGCAGAGGGGTCATCAGGTTTTTCTTTCAAGGCAGCAGCAAAATCATCGGCAGCTTCAGAATATTCTTTCTGGTCAAGAGCGAGTGTGCCCTTCGTCATGAGTAATTCAAATTCAGACAGGTTCTCTGCACAAATACCTGAAGGAAAGATTAAAAATAAGATTAAGAGAAAAGTCGCTATCCCAATTTATATGTCCATTTTACATATTGTCTATTAGATATTTATCTTGCTTTATAAAGTACAGAACTCATTCCTGTATGTCAAGAAAAATTAAGGAATTTATTCAATCGCACGTACAAATAATCCGGATAAAAAAATTAGAATATTTGTATATTGAGTGATGTTGCGGGTGACTTTATGGTGTGTAATATTTACAGAATATGGGCTATAATACTTTTTTTAGCGCTATAGGAGGATATTATTAAAAAATTACCTGACAGAAAGGGTTACTTTGGTATTTACGGTGGCAGGTTTGTTCCTGAAACCCTTATGCCTGCGTTGATAGAACTTGAAGAGGCGTTCTTCCATTTTAAAAAGGATAAAGAAAGTCAAAAGGAACTCAGGCATCTTCAGGAGACATACATAGGCAGACCCACTCCACTTTATTTCGCCAAACGCCTTACGAAACATCTCGGTGGAGCAAAAATATACCTGAAGCGTGAAGACCTTGCACATACCGGTGCCCACAAAATAAACAATGCTGTTGGACAGGTTTTGCTTGCCGAACATATGGGGAAAAGGAGAGTAATTGCAGAAACAGGCGCTGGACAGCATGGTGTTGCTACTGCAACTGGGGCAGCGCTTCTGGGACTTGACTGTGAAATATATATGGGCACCGAGGATATGGAAAGGCAGGCTTTGAATGTCTTCAGGATGAAACTGCTTGGTGCAAAAGTTACAGAAGTGCCAACAGGCTCGAGGACTTTAAAGGATGCAATTAATGAAGCATTGCGCGACTGGACTACGAATGTAAGGGATACACATTATGTTCTGGGCACGGTATTCGGTCCGCACCCATTTCCTGTTATGGTCAGGGATTTTCAATCAGTTATAGGTAAAGAGGCAAAAAGGCAGATATTAGATGCAGAAGGAAGACTCCCTGATTATCTTGTAGCCTGTGTTGGAGGTGGAAGTAATGCTATGGGGCTTTTCTATGAATTTCTTAATGAAGATGTAAAGATGATCGGGGTTGAAGCAGGTGGAAAGGGCATAGAAACCGGAGAGCATGCTGCAAGGTTTGCAGGAGGCTCTATTGGTGTATTCCAGGGATGTAAGAGTTATCTTCTCCAGGATAGTGATGGAAATGTCCTCGGAACACATTCGGTCTCGGCAGGTCTGGATTATGCTTCAATAGGGCCTGAACATCCGTTTCTGAGAGATACAGGACGTGTTAAGTATACATATGCAACTGACGTTGAGGCACTTTCTGCATTTGAGCTTTTGTCAAAGATAGAGGGGATTATACCTGCACTTGAATCTGCTCATGCAATTGCAGAAGTGTTAAAACTTGCTCCTGAACTCTCGAATGAAAAAGTCATGATAATAAATCTTTCAGGACGGGGCGATAAGGATGTCCAGCATGTTGCCAGAATCAAGGGGATGGAACTTTAATGTCAAGGATCGAGAAAACATTCAGAAGATTGAAGAAGGAAAGAAAAAAAGCTTTTATCCCTTATATAATGGCAGGAGATCCATCCCTGGATGTGACGAAAGAAATTGTGCTTTTATTTGAGGAATGTGGAGCAGATATTGTCGAACTCGGAGTGCCTTTTTCAGACCCAATGGCAGATGGCCCCACAATACAGCGTGCTTCTGAAAGGGCACTAAAAAATGGTGTTACTTTAAAAAAAGTCATCTCGCAGGTGGAGGATATTAGACAAACAACTCAGATACCCATAGTCCTTATGACCTACTACAACCCCATATTCAAATACGGGATAGAAAATTTTATAAGGGATTCCGCAGCAGCAGGAGTTGACGGTGTTATTATTCCTGACCTTCCGCCTGATGAAGCAGGGGATTTTATAAATCTGTCAAAAAGTACGGCTCTCGACACCATTTTTTTGCTTGCACCAACATCAACAGATGAGAGGGTAAAGAAAGTAACAAAGGCATCAAGCGGGTTTGTATACTATGTCTCGATAACAGGGATAACAGGGTCTGCCCTTTTACTTGATGGCTCGATGGAGACTTTGATTTCAAATATAAGGAAATATACAAATAAGCCGATAGCAGTTGGTTTCGGTGTCTCTGCTCCTGATGAGGCGTCGGCAGTTGCGAGACTGTCTGACGGTGTTATTGTAGGCAGTGCCATAGTAAAAAGGCTTCACGATTCTCCTGATGAGCTGAAGAGCTATCTTATGAGTATCAGAGAGGCAATAAAGTGAGCGATACGGTTAAGAGGCTTGAACAGTTGAATACTTTGATGGAACTTTCTTCGCTTGTAAATTCAACCCTCGATATAGCTGAAATAAAGAAACGTGCAATTGAAGCAGCTGTTAAACTTCTTGACACAGAAGCAGGAAGTCTAATGCTTGTTGATCAGGAATCTGGAGAGCTGTTTTTTGAGGTTGCTCTCGGGGACAGAGGTGATTTTGTTAAAAAGGTCAGACTTAAAAGAGGAGAAGGAATTGCCGGGTGGGTAACAGAAAAAGGAGAGTCACTAATTATACATGATGTGCAGGCAGATCAGAGATTCTTTAAGGTTGCTGATCAAAAAAGTATATTTACTACAAGGAATATGGTTTGTGTTCCTGTAAAATCAAAGAATAAAATTCTTGGGGTACTCGAGGCAATAAACAAAAGGCATGGTTCTTTTGATGAGGATGATAAGGAAGGACTTTTAGCTTTTGCAAATCAGGTGGCGATAGCTATCGAAAATGCAATTCTCTATCAGGAACTTAGGGAAGCTTTTTATGGAACAGCACAGATACTGGCAGAATTCATTGAAAAAAGAGACCCATATACAGGCGGGCATACAAAGAGGGTGATGAATTACAGCTACGATATTGGGAAAGCTGTAGGCCTTTCAACAAAAGAACTGGAAGACCTTAAACTTGCTGCAATACTGCATGATGTAGGAAAGATCGGTATCCCGGATGTCATCCTTTTAAAAAAAGGTAAACTTGATCAGGCAGAGATTGAAGCAATGAATATGCATCCGAAATACGGGGCTGAACCACTCAGCCATGTTAAACAGCTTAAAGATATAATACCGGGTGTTAGAAGCCACCATGAAAGAATCGACGGTAAAGGCTACCCGGATAATCTAAAAGGTGAGGATATCCCTATGATAGCAAAAATAATTGCAGTAGCAGATACATTTGATGCCATGACTACAGATAGACCTTATCGAAAAGCAATGAGCCTCGAGACAGCTTTTGAGGAATTGAGAAATAATTCCGGAGGACAATTCGACGGTCATATTGTTAATACCTTTATCAGGATATTCGAAAGACGGGAGTCTGAGCAGTGAAATTGAAGGTCATTGGAAGCTCGGGAGGTGAATTCCCCGGGCATAATCCGCCAGCATTTTTAATTGATGATGTTCTGCTCCTTGATGCAGGTACTATCGGTGCATCCCTTGATGAAGCTTCACAATGGAAGATCCGTAACATATTAATAACACATGCACATCTTGACCATATCAAGGGAATCCCTTTTCTTGCAGACAATCTTGTTATAAAGAGCAGGAAGCAAAGCGTTAAAGTGATTAGTATATCAAGTGTGCTTGTTGCGTTAAAGAAAAACCTTCTGAACAACAGTATATGGCCTGATTTTACAATTATATCAGCGGCTTCGAAACCAGTGCTTTTGTTGAAGGTGATATTACCGAGAAAGCTTTTTAAAATAAATAGCTACAAAATAAATGCTTATAAAGTTAACCACTCTGTACCTGCTGTTGGATATATTATTGAAGATAAGAAAGGGAGACGGCTTCTCTACACAGGAGACACAGGTCCTACAGGTGAGATCTGGAAATATGCGAGGGGAATAAGCTGTGCTATTATTGAAGTATCTTTTCCAAACCGGCTAAGGAAAATGGCTTTAAAAACAGGACATCTCACACCAGAGCTTTTTTTAAAAGAAATCAGTAAAATGGAGAGTTTCCCTGAAAGGATTCTGATTACCCATCCCAAACCCTTATATAGAAGGCAGATTAAGGATGAGATTGAAAAACTTGCTTTAAAAAACGTTAAGATACTGAAAGACGGGGAAATATATAACATTTAGAAGGGATCAAAATGGCATGGTTTAAAAAGACAAAAGAAGTAAAGACAGATAAAAAAGGAAAGGTTACCGAAGGCCTATGGGTTAAATGCGATGGATGCAAAGAGATAGTGTATAAAAAGGAGATAGATAAAAACCTGAAGGTTTGCCCAAAATGCAATTATCATTTCAGAATAAGTGCACGCGAGAGGCTTAAACTGCTTGTTGATGACGGGAGCTTTGTGGAATTGGATGGCGGACTTGTATCAGTTGACCCGCTTAAATTCAAGGACAAGATTCCGTATCATGAAAGGATAAAGGAAAAACAGAAAAATACAGGGCTGAAAGAGGCTGTAATTTCAGGAGATGCACTAATAAAAAGCTATCCTGTAAGTATTGTTGTTATGGATTTTGCTTTTATGGGTGGGAGTATGGGCTCTGTTGTAGGTGAAAAAGTATTAAGGGCAGCAGAAAGGTCGATAGAAAAAAAACAGCCACTGATAACTGTTTCATCGTCCGGTGGTGCAAGGATGCAGGAGGGGATATTCTCGCTTATGCAGATGGGTAAAGTTTCTGCTGCTATAGGGAAGTTGAAAGACAGCGGTATTCTTTATATATCAATTCTTTGTGACCCTACATTTGGGGGCGTTACCGCAAGCTTTGCGATGATAGGGGACATAATTATTGCAGAACCGAAAAGTCTGATCGGTTTTGCGGGTGCGAGGGTAATAGAACAGACAATAAAACAACCACTTCCCGATGAATTTCAGAGGGCAGAGTTTCTTCTTGAGCACGGACTCATAGACATGGTTGTAGGCAGAAAAAATCTTAAGGAAACCCTTGCCAAGCTCATCGAACTTCTCATATGAGCTACAGCGGTACTATTGATTATCTTTACAATCTTCAGAAATTTGGTATTAAATTCGGGCTTGGCAACATAAGCAAGCTTGTTTCAGTCCTAGATAATCCACACAAATCGTTTTTTTCCATCCACGTTGGAGGTACAAACGGTAAGGGATCGACTTCAGCAATTATCGCGTCTATTCTTAAAACTGCTGGTCTAAAGGTTGGGCTTTTTACATCACCCCATATTGTCAGCTTTACGGAAAGAATAAGTATTAATGGTGAGGAAATAACCGAAGAAGATGTTATTAAGCTTGCTGAAGAGGTAAGAGATATAGTTGCACACCTTGAAGATTTCTCACCTACTTTCTTCGAAGTAGTAACTGCAATGGCTTTACTGTATTTCAATAGGGAAAAGATAGATGTAGCAGTAGTAGAGGTAGGGATGGGAGGAAGACTGGATGCTACGAACATAATTACACCCGAGGTATCAGTAATTACACCCATAAGTTACGATCACAGGGAATTTCTTGGAAATACAATTAGAGAAATAGCGTATGAGAAGGCAGGCATTATAAAAAGAGGAGTACCTGTTGTTACCTCATATCAAGAGCCGGAGGCGATGCGGGTTATAGAAGAGAAAGCAATAGAAAAAAGCACTGAACTCTACGCTTACGGTAAAGATTTTTCCTCGGTACTTATAAAAGAGGATACTACAGGAGTAAGCTTTGACTATCATACATATTCAGCTCCTCAAGCCCCATTTCTTATACCCCGAAAAACTTCTGACAGCTTACAAGATGTTTCAGAAATGCTTCAAGGTTCACCCTTCATCATTAAAGATTTATTCCTTCCACTTGCCGGTGAGCACCAGATGCAAAACGCATCTGTTGCCATACAGGCATCAATAATTTTACTGAATAATAATATGCCGAAAAGGGGAAATGGGGAAACGGAGAAAGGGTGTAACAAAAAAGCAGCAATATCCCCGATTCCCTTTTTCCCAGATTCTATATATCAGACCAAAAACATAGTTTCATTAATAAGAAATGGTGTTGCAAAAACAAGATGGCCCGGAAGGCTTGAAGTTGTGAAGGAAGACCCGCTTATATTGGTTGACGGAGCACACAACCCTGCTGCTGCGAGAGCATTGGCCAAGACATTAAAAAGTATATTCATGAAAAAATACAAAAGGATCGTTATTATACTAGGCATTATGGCTGATAAAGATATAAGTGGAATAATGGAACCTTTGTTACCTATTGCATCTGAAATCATATTGACTTATCCTGACTACTCAAGGGCAGCTTCTCCCGAAAAGCTCGCGGGGAATGCGAAATCTTTGGGGTTCTCTGAAGTACGGATTGCGCTGACAGTAAAAGATGCCATTGAAATGGCTACTAATTTGACACTTGATGATCCCCAAACATCGCTTATTGTTATTACCGGTTCTTTTTATACTATCGGAGAGGTAAAAGAGGCTATTGGGATGAAGGGGATACTTGCAAGGCTGAGAGAATGAGAAAGACTGCAGCTTTCAATCCCATTATTTGGATTAAGTTTGGTTTTTTATTTGCTGCTTTCTTTTTGTTGCCCACTCATTACTGCTTTTCAGAAGAACAGACGAATATAACTTCAGAAACTCTTGAATATAACGAAAATACTTTTACATATATTGCGAAAGGCAGTGTTAAGATTCAGAAAGCTGACACTGTCATAGAGGCTGATGAGATTAAATATAATGAGCAGACAGCCGACGTTATCGCTCTGGGGGATGTAAGATATAGCGATACAGACACATCAATTACAGCAAGCAAGGCTGAGTTAAATCTCGAAACAGAAACAGGCAGGCTATATAATGCAGAGGTTCTTTATAAAAAGGATAATTATCATATCTCAGGAGATGAAATAGAAAAAAGAGGCAGCAATTACTATTTCAGCCCTAATGCAACATTCACAACCTGTGATGCTCTGGTCCCCGCGTGGTGTTTCAAAGGGAAAAATGTTGACATACTTGTAGGAGAAAGGATTAAAGCAAATGATGTCTCTTTTAATATTAAAAAAACTCCTGTCCTTTATACTCCCTATCTGACAGCATCAATACAGACCGAAAGAAGCACGGGATTTTTGATTCCTGAAATAGGTTACAGCAAAACAAAAGGGTGGCAACTTGGTATACCCTTTTACTGGGCCATAGCGGAGAACCGAGATGCGACTGTTATTATGGATGTATATACAAAAAGAGGGATTGGACAAGGCCTCGAATACAGATATATAAAGCCAGATAATGTAAACAGTAAATGGTGGCTCTATCATTTAAGGGACACAAGTCTTGATAAAGACTTTTTTGAACTCAGGGCTACCCGTGAGCAAAGATCTGCGGATGGGATTGGTGGGTTTTTAAACCTGAACATTGTAAACGAGAGAGATTTTTATAGAGAATTCAGCACTAATCTGGAGGTTCGTACCAATCGCTTTCTTGAATCAACAGGAGAGATATCTCTTCCTTTTACGAAAACCCGCATTTACCTTTTATCTCAGTACTGGATTGACCTTAAAGATGAGAGTAACCCTGCTCCTCATAAATTACCCGAAGTTGGATTTGTCCTGAACCCTGCAAAGTTTGGTCATTTCTGGGTTGATGCAATAACAACACTTACCAATTTTTGGAGGGATGAAGGAGCGTATGGACAGAGACTTGATATTTATCCACGTGTTCTGCATAAGTTCGGAAGCGATGTGGTAGTTTTACAAACCCTCGGTTTGCGTGAAACTGCTTATTCCCTGCGGGAGAGTAAAGATAATTCTTTTCATAGAGAAGCTATTGAATATAACATACTTGCACATACAAGGCTTTTAAAGAAATATGGGTCTTTCTCGCACGTATTGGAACCTTCTTTAAGTTATAACCTTATTACTGATTCTGAGAGCTTAACACTTTTCGATGCGACAGAACTTTTCAAAAAGACGTCAAGGATAGAACTTTCCCTGCTTAATAGATTTGTAAATAGTGATGGGGAATTTATGGTTTTAAGGGCTTCACAGGCCTTTGACTCTTATCTTGGAGACAGACCATTTAAACCGCTTGTGCTTGAGTTAGGTATGAGAAAACCTATCTTAATGCATCTTGATGCAAGCTATGACGTAAATACAGGCAAAGTTGAGAGTGTAAATTCTGAATTATATATGAATGTTTCAAAAGCGACGATTTCAGTCGGACAGCGTTACAACAAAAAAGACGATATCCTCACCTATATTACAGGGATTGGACTACAACCATATAAATCCTTATATTTGGGAGGAAGAATCTGGTATAACGCCAGGGAAAAAGAATTCGAAGATATTTCTGTAAATATTAGATATGCAAGCCAGTGCTGGGGTGTGCTTATGGAAATTGTTAAAAGTCCTGATGACTTTACCGTGGGTGTAATGTTTGAGCTGAAGGGAATTACCCAGGCTCTTAAGTTTTAAGTCTTGATATTTTTTTATCTGCATTTGCAACCATATCAGATACAGAACTTTTATCAGAATCTAAAACAATTTCCGGTTTAATCGGCTCTTCATAAGGTGCAACAATGCCAGGCACAGGCCAACCTTTAGATCCCTTTTTATAAATATCCTTCGGTGCTTCATGAGTTTTTAGACGCTTTTTTTCACGTTGTATGCAAAGCTCAA
>MHEF01000108.1:5140-5375 GCA_001805125.1 Nitrospirae bacterium RBG_13_39_12 | reverse complement strand
TCCTCGGCGTCTCCTCGGCGACCCGCCCGAGGCGGGAATCCGCTGAGGCGGACATAAATTTATTTAACTCGATGAATTATCGAGATTATTTTTATTTGTTTTATGGATAAAAATATTCGTTATACCATTAGTTAAAGGTATACTAAGGTATCGATCCCGATGCATATCGGGATTCTCAATCCCGATATGCATCGGGACATTATTCATTTGCATTATTTGGGGTAAAGATTATTAT
>MHEF01000108.1:853-5133 GCA_001805125.1 Nitrospirae bacterium RBG_13_39_12 | reverse complement strand
CTTTAATGTAGAGTATAACGTTTTTAGAATGAAGGTGCAAATGACTTTTGTTTATCAGATGCTTTGTAATCCCCTTCCTTTTTTTAGTCCTGCTATATATAATAACCTTAGAAATTGCTATTAAAGACAATAAGATAATGCTTGTTGGTTATAATAATAATATAACTTACAAGGGTAACACATACCATATCCAGACAGAGGATAGTGGGGCAAGTAACCCTGTAATCGTAACACTTCTTTATTCAAGGGGTGCAATAATCGCATCAAAAAAGACCGGCTATTCTCACATTAAAGATGACCCTGATTATAAAGAAAAAGTAAAGAAACTGATGAGAGAACAGCACAGGGATATGATAAAGGAGCTTTTAGCTGGTAAATGTACAGAGGAAGTGTCGGAGGAAACCCCGGAAAAACATGAGGAAGAACCCAAGACCAAGGACCAGATAACGAGAAGCCTTGACGACATATTGCTGAATTATATAATCAAAAGAAAATAGTATTAATGAAATCAGCTGTTACTATCAAAGATATAAACTTTCTGAAAGAAAAGGCAAGAGTACTCAGGATAGAAATCCTAAAAATGCTGACTGAAGCCGGCTCCGGGCATACAGGCGGTTCTTTATCAGCAGCAGATATTGTTGCAGCGCTGTATTTCTATAAAATGAGACACAAGCCGCAAGACCCTAAATGGAAAGAAAGAGACAGGTTTATTCTTTCAAAAGGGCATGCAGCACCTCTGTTATATGCTGTTCTTGCACTTTCCGGGTATTTTGATATATCTGTGCTAAGAACGTTGCGCAAACTTGGAAGTCCGCTTCAGGGGCATCCTTGTTCAAAAAAGCTTCCCGGGGTTGAGATATCAACAGGTTCTTTGGGACAGGGCTTATCGATTGCGAACGGGATTGCTATAGGGCTTAAACTCGACGGACTAAGTTCGCGTGTCTATTGCTTGCTGGGAGATGGTGAGATTCAGGAAGGACAGGTTTGGGAAGCTGCAATGACCGCATCACATTACGGACTTGATAACCTATGTGCAATTATTGATAATAACGGCCTTCAGATAGATGGACATTGTCACGATGTGATGTCCATTGAGCCAATTGTGGATAAATGGATTGCTTTTGGATGGCATGCTATAGATATTAACGGGCATGATATGGAAGCTATCGCGGATGCCTTTAATAAAGCAGAAACATTAAAGATGAAACCGACAATGATAGTTGCAAGAACAGTAAAAGGGAAAGGCGTATCCTTTTTTGAAGGAAAGGTTCAATATCATGGATTAGCCCCGACTGAAGAAGAGCTCGAAAGGGCATTGAAGGAACTTGGAGACAATGGCTGAAAGAAAAGAGGATATAGGCAATAAAATACTTGATCCGGTAAAGAAAGCGATTGCAACAAGAGATGCTTACGGAGAAGCACTCCTTGAAATCGGGAAAAAGCGGGCTGACGTCGTTGTACTTGATGCAGACCTTTCAGGTTCAACGAAGACGGGAAAATTTGCAAAAGCATTCCCTGGGAGATTTTACAACCTGGGAGTTTCTGAACAGGATTTGATTGGGACAGCAAGCGGACTTGCACTTGTCGGCAAATTGCCTTTCGCTTCAACATTTGCAGTTTTCGAGACCGGGCGGGCATGGGAGCAGATAAGACAGACCGTTTGCTACTCTAACCTTAATGTTAAACTTGTTGCGACACACAGTGGTATTACCGTCGGTGAAGATGGAGCGTCCCATCAGGCTACAGAGGATGTTGCGCTTATGAGGGTTCTTCCGAATATGACAGTAATAGTCCCATCAGATGGAAATGAGACAAAACAGGTTATTAATTCTATATCAGATTATTACGGTCCGGTTTATGTAAGGCTGGGTAGGTCGAAGGTTCCTTCTGTGATGCCTGATGATTATGAATTCAAGATAGGGAAGGCCTATACTTTTCATACAGGTAAAGATGTGAATATAATTGCTATGGGTATTATGGTATCCATTGCACTTGAGGCTGCAAGAATCCTTAAGCAAGAAGGGATTGATACAGGTGTCATTAACATGTCTACTGTAAAACCTCTTGATACCGAGGCTTTACTCACGGCCTCAAAAGCATGCAGACTCATTATTACAGCCGAAGAACATTCGGTTATAGGTGGACTGGGGAGCGCTGTAAGTGAGTTTCTTTCCGAAAACTATCCAATTAAAATTCAGAGAGTAGGATTAATGGATAACTTTGGATGTTCCGGGACCCCGGAGGAACTATTACAATTTTACGGTCTTACTCCAGATAATATAGTAAAAACTATTAGAGAGTCATTGACATAAAATTAAGATGATAAACTTCCAGGAAGTTACAAAACACTATCATAACCACACCGCTTTAAGGAAAATAACCTTTTCAATCGAGAAAGGAGAGATGGCATTTGTAACCGGACTAAGCGGTTCAGGGAAGACGACGCTCCTTAAGTTAATATATCTTGCTGAAAGACCAGATGAAGGAACTATAACCGTAGCTGGATGGGAGATAAACAAACTGAGGGGAAAAAGCATCCCGATATTAAGACGCAGTGTCGGAGTGGTATTCCAGGATTTCAGGCTGCTAAATAACAGGAATGTATATGATAATGTTGCTCTTGCTTTAAGAATAAGGGGAATGAAAGACAGAGAGTTGAAGTCCCGTGTGTTTGATTCACTTAAAATTGTAAACCTTAGACACAGGGCAGACAGTTATCCAGATGCCCTGTCAGGGGGAGAACAGCAGAGAATTGCTATAGCCAGAGCTATTGTTTCTGAACCTGCAATCATTCTTGCAGATGAGCCAACCGGCAATGTCGACCCTGATACTTCAGCGGGGATAATAAGAACATTTAAGGACATCAATACAAGAGGTGCTACGATTTTGATAGCTACACACAATAGAGAGCTTTTCAGGAACACGGGCAGAAGGGTACTGAAACTTGATAAAGGTAATTTTGTTGGAGAGGAGACTGTTTAGATGTATGCGTTCAGACTGGCAAAACAGAGTATATTGCACGAAAAATGGATAAATCTGCTTTCTATCCTGACAATAACTGCCGGTCTGCTTTTTACATCCCTTACAATACTATCTGTTTATAATCTTGATGTGGCTACAAAGAAACTTCCTGAAAAGTTTTCCATGATGCTTTACATGAAGGACGGTTCTTCACAGGAAGAGTTGGAAGATATAATAAATACTGCTAAAAAAGACCCTGCAGTGGAGAAAGTGAAATATATCCCGAAAGATGAAGCACTTAAGGAATTTAAAGCTACTTTTAAGGACACGCAATTTGTACTCGACGGCGTTGGGGGAAACCCTCTTCCTGATTCGATAGAAGTAAAACTCAAGAATGAAGCAGTGACCCCAGGGACCGCGAGAAAACTCACGGAACAATTAAACAAAATGAAGGGGATAGACGAGATAGAATATGGTGAAAAATTCCTTTCGTCAATATATTCCTTAAAGGTTGGAATGCAGACTGTTAGCATAATATTTGTCATAATAATGTCAGCAGGGATGATCTTTGTATGTTACAGCACTGTTAAAATACTTTTTTACAGGAAAAAAAGGGAAATTGAGACATATAAACTTCTCGGTGCAACAAAGGCATTTATCAGGGCTCCGTTCATCATAGAAGGTGCAGCTATTGGTTTCAGCAGTGGCATATTAAGTCTCATCGGGATTCTTTTGTTATATTATGTGGTTATTTTTAGACTCATCAATATCTTTCCTCTTTTTAAAGCTATTATTTTTCCGGTCAGTATATCCCTCTTCCTTCCTATAGCGGGAATTCTAATCGGAATTTTAGGTGCTGCAATAGCTATCGGGAGGATTAGATATTGAGCACAGGTCGCAGTATGCAGAGCGTGGGGTACAAATTGGTTTCATTAATTTTCAGTTTTTTTATGTTAGCTGCATTGTGTTACGCTGCAACACCGCAGGAAGAATATGAGAAGATACAAAAAGAGATAACAGTTCAAAAGAAAAAACTCGAAAAGGCAAAAAAACAAGAACATTCGGTTTTAACAGATATCGAAGATATCAATAAGCAGCTCAACTTGAAAGAAGCTGAACTCAGAAAATATAAGAAGAGACTTGTAAACACAGAGTCAGGAATATCAAAAGTAGAGTCTGAAATTTCTTCAAATAAAGGGAATATAGACAGGAGTATGGAATGGATAAAGAAAAAACTAAGAGCGATTTATAGGTATGGTAACATGTCTGAAGCGACCATGTTATTTTTAAGTGCTGATGATATCTCTCAGCTTATGAGG
>MHEF01000108.1:0-834 GCA_001805125.1 Nitrospirae bacterium RBG_13_39_12 | reverse complement strand
ATGTTACACAGACTGAAAATAGAATGTTAAATACATACAAAGAAAGCCTGGAAGGTCTTCAAAAAAAAGAAAGGCAGATGGCGATACTAAAGGAAGAGCTCATAAAGAACAGAAAGGAAGTTGTTGATGAAGAAAGGTCTTTGGCAGAAAGTAAAAGAAACAAAGAGATATTACTTGCATCTGTAAAAAAAGAGAAGTCTTCCTATACGGAAATGTTAGATGAATTAAAAGATGCTTCGAGAAGGATTTTAGAGGTTATTAAAGAGTCAGAGAAGGCAGAAACTTTTGTTGGAGAGGGTTTTTCAAAACTTAAAGGAAAGCTTTTCTGGCCCCTTGAAGGGAGAGTTGCAATCCCGTACGGATCTCAAAAGGACCCCCAGTTTAATACTCCTATTTTCAGGAGCGGTGCATACATACAATCAAGTGATGATTTATTTGCCAAGGCTGTTTATAGTGGCAAGGTTGTTTTTGCAGAATGGTTCAAAGGATATGGCCAGCTTGTAATTGTAAACCACGGTGAAGGTTATCATACTTTATACGGTAGCCTTTCTGAAATTTTCACTAAAGTTGGAGATATAATAGGTATTAAGCAGAAAATTGGACGGGTAGGAAATTCGGGAATCCTGAATGTGCCCGGTCTTTATTTTGAGGTGCGATATAAAGGCAAACCTCTCGATCCATTGCAATGGCTGAAAAAGAGATAAAAACTATCTTAACCTGTCATTCCGCACTTGATGCGGAATCCAGAGGATTTTTATAGTAAGATTCTGGATTCCTGCTTTCGCAGGAATGACAAGAATTGAGATGATGGAACAAAATTCTGGAGGATAAAAA
>MHEF01000107.1:8016-11619 GCA_001805125.1 Nitrospirae bacterium RBG_13_39_12 | reverse complement strand
ATCTACATAGTACTCTGCGTCCTGGATAAAATTGGACCTCTGTTTAGTGCTCCCTGAAAGCGTGATTTTAAAATATTGCCATGTAACACAATTACGAATATAAGCGATGTCTATTTTAGACAATAAAAAAATAACATAATCTGCTATTATAGTAACAGAGGAAGAGAACAAATAGTCGGACAGGGAAACTGATAAATAGATGTCATGTTGCAATGCTCGCCTTTTAGCAGTATCCCTAATTAATAAACAGCCCGAATGCTTATGGAGGTGGATATGAAAGCACTTGTTGAACTAATGGCGAAGTCTCTCGTAGATAAACCGGAGGAGGTTGTAGTGGCTACGGTAGACGGAGAAAGAACCGCTGTTTTTGAATTGCGTGTTGCTGCAAGTGATATTGGGAAGGTTATCGGAAAGCAGGGGAATACAGCGCGAGCAATGAGAACGATACTGAGTGCTGCCGGTGCTAAACTCAAAAAGCGTTGTGTTCTTGAAATATTGGACTAAACTTAATACAAAAAAAACTTAATCCTAATTGCACAGAGGGAAGCGTAAAAGAGGAGAGCCTTTATTAGTCGCTGATTATAGCTTCTCACGTGAGACATAAAGGAGATTTTTCATAAGCGTCAACAGTCTAAATAATTTAGTAATAGGATCTTTAACGGTCAAACTCCCCATAATTCAGGGAGGGATGGGAATCGGGATTTCTCTGTCCGGGCTTGCCTCAGCAGTAGCTAACGAAGGTGGTATCGGAGTTATTGCTACTGCAGGTATTGGAATGAACGAACCTGATTTTTCCACGAATTTCTTGGAAGCGAATATCAGGGCGTTAAGAAAAGAGATTAAAAAAGCCAGAGGACTGACAAAAGGAATCATCGGTGTCAATATCATGGTGGCATTGTCCAACTTTGATGATATGGTCAGAACCGCTATTGAGGAGGGGATAGACATTATTTTCTCGGGGGCTGGACTGCCCCTTAATCTACCTCAATTTACAGACAGTACTATAAAGACGAAACTGGTACCCATCGTTTCCTCTGGAAGGGCAGCCGGTATTATTGCGAAAAAGTGGTCAGGAAAATACAACCGCCTTCCTGATGCTGTTGTTGTAGAGGGTCCAATGGCAGGAGGGCATCTAGGTTTTAAAGAACAGACGATTTGCGATCCTGAATATTCGTTAGAAAAACTTGTTCCAGAAGTGATTCAGGTTTTAAAACCGTTTGAAGAAAAATATGAAAAACGCATTCCGGTAATCGCTGCCGGAGGAATCTATACAGGAAAAGACATCCTTAGATTTTTCGAATCAGGAGCTTCTGCTGTGCAGATGGCAACACGGTTCGTTACCACTTATGAATGTGATGCGTCAGAGAAATTCAAGCAGACTTATTTAGATTCGAGGAAAGAAGATATTGTAGTTATCAAGAGTCCTGTCGGGATGCCTGGGCGAGCAATTAAGAATATATTTCTTGACGAAGTCAGTCAGGGGAAAAGGAAACCTTTTAAATGCCCTTATCACTGCATAATAACTTGCGATTATAAAAAAAGTCCGTATTGCATTGCCGCCGCCCTCATAAATGCAAAGAAAGGTAATTTTTCACACGGCTTTGCATTTGCCGGAGAGAATGCCCATAGAGCGAAAGAAATTATTTCAGTAAAAGAACTAATAGAAACTTTAATAGAAGAATATAAGAATGCATCTTGTATTTGAAATGCGCATAGGATGAAGGAGTGAATATTTAACCTGATATTGTCTTGCAGGCTAAATAATAGAAATCAAAAATTAGTTAATTTTAACTTTACCAGCTTTTCCGGTCTTTCCTTCAACAGAGTAATGTAATTCATCGAACAATCCAATCGCCCATAGATTTGTCAGCAAGTGTTCAGTAATACAGGATGTGGTGAATACGGATTCTTCTTTGCAGAGTGAGAGATATAAAACTATCTGGTCTGCTAAATGCGGGTCAAGGGCTGCATTCGCAGAATAATATTTAATAAACTCTATTGCAGCCTCTTCACCTACAATCTCAGCTTTCTTGCCGCGTTCACCAAGTGAACTGAACCCTGCGATTGAATTTTTTGATTCAGACTTTAAAAAAATAAATGTCCCCTGTCCCGGTGTTGGTAAGTCAAGCAGTTCGATATCAAATCCCCCCTTCCCCCCCTTTTCTAAAGGGGGGTAGGGGGGATTTACTAATTGTTCCTCAGTGAATCCGTGAGTCATAAGTGATTTTAATAAAGCATTTCTCTGTCTTTCCGCTATTGAAAGAGGAAGATTCCCGACACCGGAGTAACCCCTTAGCTTTAAAATCCTGCCCCTCTCCATAATATTCAGGGGTGTGATATTTTTTACAGGAAATATTTCTGCTTTTACCTTTCCTCCTCCCTTAGGATAAAATCCGTAAGAATCTATTGTAAGCTTTATATCTATCCCTATGCTCTTTAAAAAATAAGCAAAGACCCCTGCAAGATAGTGAAAACATGGACTGAAAGGCACATGGGTACCCCCTTTCAGGGTTATGACGGTTTCCAATTTGTTCTTGCTACAATTAGCTTCCACTGTCTCTACCTTACTAAGTGTTATCTCTGCTTTTTCTTTCTTGCCAAGGCTTACCCCCCCATCCCCCCCTTGGTAAGGGGGGGATGGGGGGGGTGAAAAAATAATGGCTGGAATAATTGTCTGAAGAACCAGGGAAGTAGAGCCAGCAGTTCCGATATCAAAGAAAAAATCTCCGCTTTTTACTTCACCAGGTGAAAATATAAGTTCTGTTGAACCTTTCTGATTCCCGGTTACTTCTGCATTTGAGAGAAGCTGTGCTGCCCTCACGCATGTAAGATGCTGGGGCATGAGTCCAGGTTTTTTCCTGGTCTTTCTGATATTGGATATCCTGAATGGTTTTTTAAACAGGCACGAAAGGCTCAGTGCTGTGCGAAGTATCTGGCCACCGCCTTCTCCGTAACTTCCGTCTATCTCTATCATAATCTTAAAGACAATAGATTGCTTTCTGCCCCGGCGGATCCGCTGAGGTGGACGCTAGACTCGCAATGACAAATTAAGTTTTAAAGCCACTTTTCTGTCATTGCGAGGAGTCCCGACACTGAAAAGGGTCGGGACGTGACGACGTGGCAATCCCGCTTATTGTATCCGTTAAAATCAACAATCCAATATAATATTTGGACAAGTGTGATCTTGATCAAAAAAACTATATTTATGCAATGTTAGATTAACACAATTTATAATCAGATTTTTGAAAATGGTAGAATTTGAATTAAAATGATGATAAACTTGTCCGTATATGCATAAAAAGGATATTCCCCCTGAATAGCATGATGGCTGACAGGATAAAAAACTAAAAAAATCGGTATTGTTAAATAAAAGGGAGGTTATGAAATTATGGACTTAAAGAATGTTATATCAATCAGTGAAAAAGGATTGGAAATAAAGGACCTGAATGGTCTGAGAAACATGATGGACAGTCTTATCTATGCTGCAGTATTTTCAGAAGGTGACAGGAAGACCTCTCTTCTAATGCTGATAAAAGAGGCAGCAAAGGCAGCAGGTGCAGTCCCCTTATCCATTCAGGGCCTGTACGAAGAGATGGGCAGGGC
>MHEF01000107.1:6124-8005 GCA_001805125.1 Nitrospirae bacterium RBG_13_39_12 | reverse complement strand
TCACTGTCCCTGCAATTAATATAAGGGGACTTGCATACGATTCCGCAAAGGCTGTCTTCAGAAAGGCTATTGAGATGAATGTCGGGGCTTTAATATTCGAGATAGCCCGTTCAGAGATTGGATATACAAAACAGAGACCCCTTGAGTATGCTGCTGTAGTGCTTGCAGCAGCAGTCAGAGAAGGTTATCTGGGACCCGTATTCATACAGGGTGACCATTTTCAGCTTGTAAGAAAAAACTTTTTAAGTGACCCGAAGGCTGAAACAGACTACATAAGGGGCTTGATTGAAGAAGCTATAGAAGCCGAGTTTTATAACATTGATATTGATTCATCTACACTTGTGGATCTCGAAAAAGAAACAATAAAAGAACAGCAAAGGCCAAACTTTGAGAAGACAGCGGAACTTGCAGCCCATATAAGAGGAATTCAGCCTGGTGGAGTAATGGTATCCGTTGGCGGAGAGATAGGAGAAATAGGGAAGAAAAACAGCACACCTGATGAATTAAAGGCCTACCTGGACGGATTTAAGGAGACGTTCAAGGCAGGTAAGGGATTAAGCAAACTCAGTGTACAGACGGGAACGAGTCATGGAGGAGTTGTAATGCCTGACGGTACACTCGCAAAAGTAAAAATAGATTTTGATACGTTAACAACACTTTCAGAACTTGCAAGAAAGGAATATGGGCTTTCAGGCTGTGTCCAGCATGGGGCATCAACCCTTCCGGAGGAAGCATTCCACATGTTTCCGCAGACAGGCACATCAGAGGTTCATCTTGCCACCGGATTTCAGAATATAATATATGACAGTAAAGTTCTTCCTGCTGAATTCAGGGAAGAAGTTTATAATTTTATAAAGCAGGAACACGCAAAGGAGAGGAAAGAAGGGCAGACCGAGGAGCAGTTTATCTACAGCACGAGGAAAAAAGGATTCGGAGCGTTAAAAAAGAAATGGTGGGATTTACCTTCAAATGTAAAAGAACCTATTATGAAAGAATTAGAGGCTAAGTTCGGGTTGTTATTTATGGAATTGAAAGTTGGCAATACCAGAGATATCGTGAAAAAGAATGTTAAGCCTGTGGTTATCAAGAAGAAAGTAAATGTAGATTTGCTGAATTTATAAAATTTGTATTTTGTGTGCTATCCATTTTTTTTGACACACAAAAACCATTAAAGCATTTATGAAATCAAGTGCCGGAGTCTTAACGTCGTCATTCTCGCCTGTCGAGAATCTTTCTTATATTTGCCACAATGAATCAACCGGGGTTGAAAATCAGAAAGATTCCGGACAAGCCGGAATGACATACTCTTGCAGGATTGCAATAGAGATAACAATCCATTCTTTGTTCAAACCATGAAACGTTTTAAATGGCAGATTATTTTTGGAGGATCGCTCATTATCTTATCAGCGATTCTTTATCTTTCCCAGATTTTTATTTTTAAGAGGCCGCAAGATACTTTTTTCTACATCTTTCAGGATCTTGCGTTTGTCCCCATTTCGGTTTTGATCGTTACATTGATTTTAGACCAGTTATTAAGGATACGGGAGAAACGTGCAATGCTCAAAAAAATGAATATGGTTATCGGAGCATTTTTTAGTGAAGTTGGAACAGATCTCCTGAAATTTTTCCTTGATTTTGATGTGCATTATGAAAAAACAAGAGGAAATCTTGTTGTGACCGGTAATTGGTCTTCCCGTGAATTTTCCGATGTTAAAAAGAGTCTGAAGGTTTATGATTATAAAATCGAAAGCCATAAGGGTGATTTAGAGAGTTTAAAAAGTTTCCTCACAGGTAAAAGGGGGTTTTTACTCGGTCTGCTGGAAAACCCCAATCTGCTTGAGCATGAATCATTTACAGATCTTTTATGGGCTGTTTTTCATC
>MHEF01000107.1:4645-6089 GCA_001805125.1 Nitrospirae bacterium RBG_13_39_12 | reverse complement strand
AAATTGCCTGATACAGACTATGCCCATCTCTCTGGCGATATAAAAAGGGCATATGTTTTGCTTATCTCAGAATGGTTAGCGTATATGAAACACCTGAAAGTTGATTATCCTTATCTCTTCTCGCTTGCTGTGAGAACAAATCCCTTTAACCCGAATGCGTCGGTAGAGGTTAAGTAAGACGAATTGGACTATCGGCAAAAAAATCCGCTCAAATAGTATATCCTGCAGTCACGAAATTGGAGATGCTGTATCCATAAAATTCCCCTCTTGACAAATGTCGCTGATTTTGGTATACATTTGTATAGTATAAATATAATGCGTATTCAAAATCCATTAATAATCAGAAAAGAGCCGGGCGGAAGCCTGTCTTGCCTTCGCAGATGAAAGATCTGACAGAAAAACAAGAAAAGATCCTGGAATTCCTCAAGGAATACACCAAAAACCATGGCTATCCTCCCACGGTCAGGGAAATAGGCACCCACTTTAAATTCCTATGGGCTGCTGCACGGGGGCATCTTCAGGCGCTCCAGAGAAAAGGCTTTATAAAATTAAATCCTTCCAGATCCCGAGGCATAGAGATCCCGGGTTTGATGCCGTCAACGGCATCTATGGTCCCTGTTGCAGGCAAAATAAGGGCGGGGAAGCCCATCCTTGCTGTAGAAGATATTGAAAGCCATATCGTTGTAGACAAGAGCCTCTTTAAAGATAGCAATGCTTTTGCACTCAGGGTAACAGGGGACAGCATGGTAGAGGCAGGGATACTAAATGGAGATTATGTGGTGGTAAAACCGCAGAAGACTATCGAGAACGGAGAAATAGGGGTTGTACTCATAGATGATGAAGCAACAGTAAAACGGGTTTTTATAAAAGATAAAAAGATAATTCTGAAGCCTGAAAACAGAAATATGCAGCCTGTGAGTTATAAACCCGAAGAAGTAAGTATCATTGGGAAGGTAATAGGGGTGATCAGGAAGCTGTAGTTACTCAGGAAATTATAAGTAAGTCTATAACGTACAAATATACTGTCATTCCTGCGAAAGCAGGAATCCAGAGCTTCAGAATCAAGGAATACTCATTCTAAATTCCGGATCAAGTCCGGAATAACATGTATGAATTAAATGGACCAATGGATATTGGAGAGAACATAAGCGTTATAGCCTTATTCGGGCTGCCATATAAGATAAAGCCTGTAAGGTTTAAGTGGTCCGGAAAGCTCCGGGAGGTAAAAGATATTACCTATTCGTGGACAACGAGGGAAGGACAGAGCAATGTTTACCATTTCTCGGTTTCAGACGGCAAGACATTATATGAACTGAGTTTTAATGCAACTTCGCTTCTCTGGAAACTGGAGAAGCTTGAAGTGTAGGGGGCACTTTCCTCCACTTTCTTAGGGGAGGTCCCGAACCTCCCCCGCCCCTCTACGAGTTGCAGACATTTTTGGTAA
>MHEF01000107.1:0-4591 GCA_001805125.1 Nitrospirae bacterium RBG_13_39_12 | reverse complement strand
CTATGAAAGAATTATATGCGACCCACTGAGGGTAAAAAATGGGGAAAGATAGGCTAAGACATCGAAGGATTGATTTACCTTCATATCTGTTTGTTGTATATGAACGCCCTTCATCATTACAGAGACGAGGCAATACTCAACAGTATAAAGATGCGGTCAGAAAAGAGGCAACGAAGCACATCGCCTCTCCAATTTTTTCTGATGATGTTGAAATCGAGATTTGCTGGGTAACAAGAGTACGCGAAGGTATCCGAGCCGACATCGACAACATCATTAAACCGACTCTTGACGCCCTTGTTGGGATTGCTTTTGATGATGACAAACGAGTTCGTTCTGTAACATCAACTTTGATAGACAGGAAGAAGGATAACACTCTATCAGCATATGTCGAAGACCTTGGTCCACTTATCTATATCAACAAAGACGATGCTGTACAGATTGCTATCTATTCCGATAGAAGGCTTGCCGAACTTGGTGACGAAGAAGCTGTTCGAAAGCAACGTTACGAGGAGTTTAACAAGAGATTCAAGGAGGCTATGAAACGATAAATCGAGAATGTAGTAGGCGGCGCATAACAAAGCACAAAAGGCACTAATCATTTTATTTGAAAAGATATGAGCGCAAAGCCTTGAGTGTTACTTGCACGTTGTGAGACGAAAATAACCTTCTTCTATTTTGCAGGATTCTGATTTATTAGCAAATTCGGCATAATACGACATTGTTTTATAAAATCCTTCCTAACCTCCCTTTTTCAAAGGGAGGAATAATACCCCTCTTTGGTAAAGAGGGGATAGGGGAGATTTTATAATAAACGCATTCAATTTTAAGGCTCAATTTAATCTGCTGACTCCTCCCTTTCCAATGGGAGGTAGGTGGGGTAAGCAATAATCATCATGTCCAAAATCATACTTTGCATAGACATGGATGCGTTTTTTGCTTCTGTGGAGCAGAAGACGAATCCAAAGCTCAGAGGAAAACCAATCGCTGTGATTGGTTCTGGTGGAAGGACTGTTATCACAACCCGTTCATACGAAGCCAGAAAGTATGGAGTAAAGACCGGAATGAATATATATGAGGCAAGGAAGGCATGTCCCCATATCATCTTCGTAGTCGGGAATAACGAGAAGTACACGCATACGTGTAAGGGACTTCAAAAGATATATCTGCAATTTACCCCTGATGCAGAAGTGTATTCAATTGATGAGGCGTTCCTTGATGTGACCACTACTTGCCATCTCTTTGGAGGGCCTGAGGCTATAGGGAATTCCATCAAGGCAGAGATTAAAAACCGGTTCGGCATTACCTGCACTGTCGGGATTGCTCCGAATATACTTCTTGCAAAACTCGCAAGTGATATAGCCAAGCCCGATGGGCTGAAGTGGATTAAACCCGAAGAGATAAAATCTGTGCTTGAAGATTTACCGCTGAAAGAACTGTGGGGAATAGGTTCAGGGCTGACCGGGAAACTTGAAGCCCTCGGCATACGTACCTGTGGTGAACTGGGAAGAGCGTCTGTAAGCCTCTTAAGGAACAAATTCGGCATAATAGGTGAGCACCTCAATGCAATGGGTATGGGACTCTGCAACAGACCCCTCTATGTTCATGAAGAAGATCCGAAATCCATCGGTCACAGCATGACTTTCCCCAGGGATCTGTCAGGGAGGAGAGAAATAGAAGCAGAGATTTTGAAACTGAGCGAGATGGTCGGGAGAAGGGCGCGAAAATACGGTTTCATCGGAAGGAGGGTATCCCTTACCGTACGGTATCCTGACTTTGAGACTTTTTCAAGGCAGGCTACATTATACGATTACACGAATCATACTCATGAGATATACACGAACGCAACTTCTATATTGAACAGCATCAGATTAAAAGACAGTGTCCGATTACTCGGTGTCTGTTTATCTTGCCTTATCAAAGACTGCAATCAGATGCTTTTATTTGAGGACAGGAGAAAGGAGAAGGCGCTCCTTCAGGCAATGGACAGTGTGAATGATAAATATGGCGATTTTAATCTCATGTGGGCATCGTACCTGAAACAGCTTACCCCGCCACGTGTGATTTCCCCGGCATGGAGACCATCAGGGGTAAAGAATGTGGATGTGAAATAATTGCATCTTCAAAAATGCATTTACTGACAGACAGATACGTTGAAAAAACCTTGCAAATCGACAGGATTTTATTTTATTCACATAAATGCCACCTATAACTATAAGTACTTGTGACGGTAGTCTGGCTGGCCACTTGTGAGGACTATACGGAGTTGATGGCAAGCCTTTTTCATCGCATCTGCCTGCTTTATTGTTTTCTGATAGTATTTTTTAGGTTTAAATATTATTGCAAAGTACAGAGTCCCGAAGCAATCTTATTTTGAGATTACTCGTCCGCTTTAGCGGGCACAAAGTAACAAGTTAGTATAGTTAATTATGAAACAGCACACTAATAATCTGAAACCTGCACAGTAGAAATAAGTTAATATAAATAGATATTACATGAAGGGTAAAGATGAGTATGAGTAAAGGGAACATTCAAAAAATCATATTACGGGGTTTTATTCCTCTAGCTGTTTTTTTGTTGGTATTGTTCAAAGCAGGAACAGTTAATTCAGATAACAGTGTCAAATTGTATTTTTTCTGGGGCAAAGGATGTCCTCACTGTGCTCAGGAAGAAAAATTATTAAAAGAGTTAGAGAAAAGGTATCAGTTATTAGAGGTTAAATCATATGAAGTCTGGTATGACAAAGAAAATGCCAGACTGTTTTCAGATATGACAGAGGCATATGGTACAAGACCTGAAGGAGTTCCAACAACATTTATCGGTGATTTTAAACCTTTAGTGGGATACAGAAGTTATGAAGTTACAGGTAAAGTTATAGAAAGCAGAATAGTGGATTGTATTAAAAACATCTGTGCAGATCCGATTCAAAAATTAAACAAAACTTCTGAAGAAAAAGAGATGCAAGCCAGAGCAAAAGAAATACCCGCGAAAGAAAAAGATGAATTATTTACACTTCCTCTTATTGGCAATATAGATACTTTAAAAATGTCACTTCCTGTTTTAACATTGATTCTCGCAGGAATGGATGGCTTTAATCCTTGCGCATTTTTTGTTCTTTTTACCCTTCTCGGTATTCTGGTGTTTGCGCAGTCGAGGAAAAGGATGCTTCTGATCGGAGGAACATTTGTCTTTTTTTCCGGGTTTATTTATTTCATTTTTATGTCTGCATGGTTGAACCTTTTTATGTATATAGGCCAGCTGAAAATAATAACTATAGTTGCCGGTGTTATTGCACTGGTCATTGCTTTGATAAACATAAAAGATTTTTTCTTTTTCAGAAGAGGCATTTCTCTGGTCATACCGGAGAAAGCAAAACCAAAGCTTTATGAACGTATGAGAAAGTTGCTCAAGGCAACTTCGCTTTCTTCAATGATGTTAGGAACTGTAGTGCTTGCAGCAGCAGCAAATGCTTATGAGCTTCTCTGCACAGTGGGTTTCCCGATGGTATATACAAGAGTTTTAACATTAAATAATCTTCCGAGGTTCAGTTATTATATTTATCTTGTTTCCTATAACGTAATTTATGTAATACCTTTAGCAGTTATAGTTCTGCTCTTTTCCATAACCCTTGGCGGCAGAAGACTGACAGAATGGCAGGGACAGGTCTTGAAGCTCATATCGGGATTAATGATGCTTGGGTTAGGACTGGTATTATTGATAAGCCCTTCACTTCTCAGTAATATACTTGTAGCTATCGGGTTATTGATAATGACGCTGGTATCTGCATCGATAATAGTTTTTATAACAAAAAAGGTTACGTATAAGGCAAGAAAGAAATAAATAAATAGAGTCTGTTTGTAAAGTCGAGCAGTTAACGTTTTTCTGTCATTGCGGCTCTTGTCCCCGCTTTGTCGGGGATCGGTCCGCAATCTTTCTTGCTTTTCAGAAGGATTCTCTCCTCGGCGGATTCGCTGAGGAAAACACAAGAGCTTTTACTACACACATGCCTGCCGTATAAAAAATCAGGAAATCGCTTTCATAATCACAAAACTTATTGTAAATGCTAAAGAGGGTGCCAGAATCCAATTTGCAACTATTTTTTTCAGCAGGTCGATTTTAACCGTTTTCATCCCTTTTGACATCCCGACACCACTGATTCCACCGATTATGCAGTACGTTGTTGAGATGGGCATTCCAAGAAAGGTGAAGAATAATACGCAGATGCCGGCTCCGAACTGTGCTGCAAACCCTGAATAGGGATCTAAGGTGGTTATTCCCTTGCCAATCGTTTCAATTACGCGTTTGCTAAGAAGGACAGCCCCAAGGAATACAAAAGAAGAGCCGAGGAGGGAAGCAGGCATTTTTTCAAGCAGTCCTGAGTGAATTACCGGTCCAAGTATAGTTGCAAGCTCATTCGCCCCGGTGTTATAGGCGATTAGAATTCCACTCATAAGCAGGAGGATTCTCAAAATCCGTTCTATACGAAATAAAGATAGTTTCGAAATAGTTTTTTCCATTGCCTTGTAAAGTAATAAAGAAGAGAAAAAGGCAACCGGAGGAGAGATGATCCATGAAAGGATGATCTTGAAAATTG
>MHEF01000106.1 GCA_001805125.1 Nitrospirae bacterium RBG_13_39_12 | reverse complement strand
AGGAGAAAAGTGTAACCTATGTACCTGGAACAAAATGTAACCCATGTACCCGGATCGTACCGAAAACAATCCTGGGAGTTGTTTATGATCCTTTGAGAAAAGAACTTTTTACTGCTGAAAGAGGGAGAGGGGCATTTTTAAATAAACATCCCATAAAAATATCTCCATCAAATTCATTAAAGAATAGCCTTATTACAACAGGCTTCCCTTTCAGGGCAAAGAATCACATTGATGTATATCTGAAACTATTTAAAAGTGTTTTCAATAAGGTAGGTGACCTTAGAAGAGCAGGGTCTGCTGCGCTTGACCTTGCCTACCTCGCCTGTGGAAGATGTGACGGTTTTTTTGAAATAGGTCTTAGCCCTTGGGATATAGCTGCAGGGAACATTTTAATTAAAGAAGCAGGTGGAGTTATTACGGATTTTAGCGGTGGGGCGGATTATTTATCAACGGGCAATGTAGTTGCAGGAACCCCGGCTGTTCATGAAAAGCTGTTGATAGAAATTAAAAGCATATTCAGGGGAATTATTGATAAATAATATGTTAGTAATTCTCGGTGAAAATATCGGGATATTGCTCCGTTGGATATAGCGACCTTTCTGCAACGACAATTTGCGAAAATTGTTTTTTTTGCAGACCTATCGTCCTTGCAATTACGAGTCACGATAAAAATAAGGACGAAGCAATCTTTCTTTTCTGCTCAGGGTAAACTTCGTGATTTGTGCATTTACTAAAAATTTCCGACAGTCATATCGAGCTTTGACACTAAATAGTTGCAAGTGCTATTATAAAAGCTCAAATTTAAGGTATTTTCATATTTAATATGGACTTAAAGAAGATTGAAAAAGGTGTCAGGCTTATACTGGAAGGTATCGGTGAAGATACTGAAAGAGCAGGGCTTAAGGATACGCCTGAACGTGTTGCAAGGATGTATGAAGAGATTTTTGTCGGACTTAAAACCCCTACAGAGGACCTGCTTCAAACTATCGAAGGTGAAAGCCATGATGAAATGGTGCTGTTAAAAGACATTTCTTTTTATTCCGTTTGTGAGCATCATTTGATCCCTTTTATTGGAAAGGTTCATGTCGCATATATACCGTCGAAGGGGAAGATCGTAGGCTTAAGTGAGATTGTAAAGGCAGTTGAGGTTCTTGCTAAAAGACCGCAGGTGCAGGAGCGTTTAACAACACAGCTTGCAGATTTGATAATGGAAAGGCTGAAACCAAAGGGTGCAATGGTTATTATTGACGCGGAACACTTATGTATAAGCATGAGGGGTGTAAAAAAACCGGGTTCAAGGACAGTTACATCAGCAGTCAGGGGTATATTCAGATCAAAACAGTCTACAAGAGATGAGTTGCTGGAACTTTTAAAAAAGAGGGAATAACTAAAAAACAATCAACCATCTAAAAGTTATAGGAGGAAACAATGGCGGCAACACTTATTAAAGGGTCTGAGATATCAAAACAGATAAAGGAAGAACTGAAACAAAAAATAGCTGACTTGAAAGAAAAGCATAATGTAGTACCAGGATTGGCTACAGTCCTGGTAGGTGAAGATGAGGCTTCAAAGGTTTATGTTGGCGCGAAAGAAAAAACATGCAAGGAACTTGGTATTCATTCTGAAAGGATTGATCTTCCGGCTGATACCAGAGAAGAAGACCTTCTTGCTTTAGTGGAAAAGTTGAATAAAGATCCCAAGATTCATGGTATTCTCGTGCAACTGCCGCTGCCCAAACATATTAATGGAACAAAGGTTTTATATGCTATCAACCCTGATAAAGATGTGGACGGATTCCATCCGGTAAATATTGGGAAAATGATGCTCGGGGAACCTACGTTCCTGCCGTGTACGCCTCACGGCATTCTTGAACTGTTAAAAAGAAGCGGAACAGAGACAAAAGGGGCTGAAGTTGTTGTTGTTGGAAGAAGCAATATAGTTGGCAAGCCTATCACAAATATGTTGCTCCAGAAAAGAGGTGGGAATGCAACAGTAACCATATGTCACACCGGAACAAAAGATATTGCAGCACATACAAGAAGAGCAGATATCCTTATTGTGGCGGTAGGTAAGCCTAAAGCAATCACTGCAGATATGGTTAAAGATGGTGTAGTAGTTATAGATGTGGGTGTTAACAGGCTTGAGACAGGGTTGGTCGGCGATGTAGATTTTGAGACAGTAAAAGAAAAGGCAAAAGCAATAACACCTGTACCCGGAGGTGTGGGGCCAATGACGATAACGATGCTTATGTCCAATACTGTACAGTCAGCAAAAATGCATTCCGGGATTGCTGATTAATAGATCTGATATTTTAGAGTTTAATGAGTAGTTTTTGATAGTGGGATGCAAGCGGCGTAGTGTAAAAATAATATCTTTGTATATTATAATATAAATAAATAATCATTTAAAAAATACAAGGATAAGTTTTGATAAAATAAGGAGGAAAGACTAATGAAGAGTATTAGCGCTATGCCACCATGTCAGGCAGCGTGCCCAATACATACAGATGTGCGTGGGTATGTTTCAGCGATATCCAAAGGAGAAATAGAGAATGCCATTAAAATTATCCGTCAGGTAAACCCTTTTCCTGCTGTGTGTGGCAGGATATGCACCCGGGCCTGTGAATCTGCATGCAGGCGTGCGCAGGTGGATGAACCAATAGCAATTGCTTCTCTGAAGCGCTTTGCAGCAGATCAGACAAAAGATCTCAAAATTATTCCAAAACCTGGAACTTACTACGATGAAAGAATAGCTGTCATAGGAGGAGGGCCCTGTGGGCTGACTGCAGCGCATGACCTTACATTGCTTGGCTATAAGGTTACTGTTTTTGAGGCGAACAAAGGACTCGGTGGAATGCTGACCAGAGGGATACCGGAATACAGGCTTCCCAAAAGTGTAGTTAAAGAAGATATCGATTTTATATTATCAATAGGTGTTGAGGCTGTTACAGGGATGTCGCTCGGTAGAGACTTCACTATTGAAGGGCTTCTTAAAGAATATCAGGCTGTGTTTTTAGCTTTAGGTAGCGAGAGGAGTGTATTCCCCAAATGCAAAGGGATAGAACTCCCCGGAATTATTACAGCTGTTGAGTTTCTTAAACAGATCGGCCAGGGAGGGCGGCCACATTTGGGTGAAAGTGTAGTAATCGTTGGCGGGGGGCATACAGCAATTGACGCAGCCCGTACCTGTCTAAGACTCGGTTCAAGTGACGTTACTGTTGTTTATCGCAGAACCTTAAAAGAGATGCCTGCTTCCAAGACAGAGGTCGAAGAAGCGGAACATGAAGGTGTGAAGATTATATATCTGACTTCTCCGGTACAATTTTTAGGTGGTGGGAAGGTTGAAAAAGTGCGGTGTGTAAAGATGAAGCCGGCTGGTAAGGATCTTTCAAGAAGAAGTAAACTTATGCCTGTGGAAAACTCCGAGTTTGAGATTAAAGCAGATGCGGTTATCCTGGCAATAGGCTACAACCCCAAGACTGATAGAATTAAGGACGTTGAGTTAATTTCAGGGAAGAGCGGCACAATAGTTGTAAAAGACGAGACAGGGATTACTAACATAAAAGGTGTTTTTGCAGGTGGTGATGTTGTGAGCGGGCCGGTGAGTGTAATTCATGCTATAGCATCCGGCAAGAAAGCGGCTGATTCAATACATCGTTATTTGCGTAACCTGCCTTCTAAAGAGGTTGAAGATCCGATGGTTTTAAGTCCGCTTGATGAGAAGATTGCAAATCTTGTTCTCAAGGCAGTGAGGCAGAAGATGCCGGCTCTTTCTGTTGAAGAAAGAATCAAGAGTTTTAATGAGGTAAACCTGGGTTATAGCAGGGAACAGGCTATAACGGAAGCTCAGCGCTGTTTAAACTGCGGGTCTGGTGCGGTTATTTCAGATGAGTGTGTGGCCTGTTTTAACTGTGTGATGGTATGTCCTTACGGAGTACCAGTTGCAGGCGAGGAAAAGGCCAAGATTGATATAAGTCAATGTCAGGCTTGTGGTATTTGTGCGGCAGAATGCCCGGCGTCAGCTATTGATGTGAGAATTGAAACAAAAGAAGAAAGCCGTAAGAAGCTGGAAGGAGCAATTAAGGCTGCCAAAGAAAAATCACCGGGGGGATTTAAAATAGAATTTTTCTGTCAATACGAGGAATCTTTAATGCCTGTAGGTGATAAAACAGGTAAACATGTTATAGGTAAACCATGCATGGCCAGGGTTGATGTTTCCCAGCTAATCCGTCCTTTTGAGGAAGGTTCGATTGCCGTAGAAATAGATAAGTGCGGTTTCCATAATGAGTGCCGTTTTAAAGGGTGTGAAAAGTGGATAGAAAAACACATCGAGAGTGCCAGAAAGATATTGGAAAAATCCGGAATAGGCGCTGACAAGCTGAGGATGGTTTGCAAGGAATAATAACTATGATTCAAAAAGGAACAAGAACCTGAATAGAGATAAATAACAAAAAAAGAAGGTGATTAAATGATCGTTGCTGAGATTAAGCCTTTTGAAGAGATAAAGGACCTGCTTAAAAACTATAAAAATATTTTAGTGGTCGGTTGCGGGACCTGTATGGCTGTCTGTATGAGTGGCGGTAAAAGGCAGGTTGAATTGCTGGCATCAGCCCTTAGATTGTCTAAAAAGGCAGAAGGACAAGAAGTTTCTGTAGCAGAAAAGACAATAGGCAGACAGTGTGAACCAAAATTTGTTGACCAGATAAAAGATGGGGCTTCCAAATATGAAGTAATACTTTCAATGGGCTGTGGAGCCGGTGTTCAGGAAATTGCCGAGAGACTGAAAAATATCCCTGTCTTGCCAGCCATGAATACCAGTTTCATCGGTGCTTCTGACGGAGAGGGAAATTTTCTGGAAATGTGTGCAGCCTGCGGGGATTGTATCCTTCCACTAACCGGTGGTATCTGCCCTGTAGCAAGATGTCCCAAGGGGTTGCTTAACGGACCATGCGGTGGGACCAAAAACGGTAAATGTGAAGTGAGCCAGGATATACCATGCGCATGGGTTTTGATTTATGAGCGCATGAAGGAACTGGGCAGGCTTGATGACCTTAAGAAAGAAATTGGTGCAAAGAAATGGTCAAAAAATCAGAGGCCGGGTAAATACAGTGTTAAAGAAGAAGAAAAGGAACCTGCTTCGATTAAATAACACTGTAGATTGGCTTAAAATAGTTCTGGCCTGAGAATTCTGTCGTTATTAAATAAATTTTAGTCACAGAAGTTCGATTCGCAGACTCTAGTTTCCACCTAACAGAGTAAGTCAGTATTTAAGTTTAAAGGATGCTTAAGGTTGCGATTATAGGCGCCGGATCTGTTGGCACAGCTATTGGCTATCTTCTTAAGCATAGCGGATATTCTATTGCTGGTGTTGCCAGCAGGACAATTGAGTCGGCTAAAAGGGCTGTTGAGTTTATAGGTGAAGGGGAAGCCTCAACTGATCTTAAGGATGTTGCTAAAAAGGCAGAAATAGTCTTTATTACAACACCAGACGGAAAAATCGAGGAGGTATGCAGAAAGTTGGCTTCGGAAGATGGATTTAATTCCGGAGCTTTTGTATTCCATATGAGCGGTGCCCTATCTTCAGAAATTTTAAAATATGCAAAAAAAGTTGGTGCCAATGTTGCCTCATTACATCCTCTACAGAGTTTTGCGAATGTTCAAGAGGCGGTTAGAAACATCCCGGGGTCATATTTTTGCATGGAAGGAGACGAAGCAGCTCTTTCAGTAGCCAGGGAAATTGTTAGTGCCCTTAACGGGAAAAAATTAGCTTTGAAAGTTGGTAAGAAACCCTTATATCATGCAGGCGCTGCAGTTGCTTCAAATTTTCTTGTAGCTACAGTTGAATTTGGATTGGAACTATTCGAGGCTGCAGGTATAGACAGGCAGGATGCTATCATTTCACTCATGCCGCTGATCAAGGGGACAATAAACAACATCGAAAATCTCGGTATACCTTCAGCACTTACGGGTCCTATTTCAAGAGGAGATGTCGGGGTTATTGAGGATCATCTCAGGACAATACTGCAGGACAAGCCTGAAAGTTTAAGACTTTATACAGAGTTAGGAAGGTATACTGTAAAAATAGCGGTTAAGAAAGGCACAATAAATGATAGTGACGCAGAGAGGATAATTTCATTATTAGATAAATATCAGAAAAGGTTGCCATGCCTTTGATAAAAGGATTTGAAGAAAAAGAAGGAATTCAGTACAAGGGAATACTTTATCTGGGATTGATGCTGTCTGATGAAACCCCGTATCTCTTAGAGGCAAATGTTCGGCTCGGTGACCCGGAAGCTGAGGTAATTCTTCCACAATTGAAGACCCCTCTGAGTGATATTAGCTTCCAAATAATAAGTGGAGTTTTAAGTGAAAAGAAGGTAGAATGGTCACAGGATTATTACTGTGACGTAGTGGCTGCTGCAGGCAGGACGCGGCAGGTAAGACACGGTAAAAACAAAGGATGGTATCCTGGATATCCTGCACGTTACGGCAAGGGATATGCTATTACCGGAATTGAAAATATCCGGAATTCTAACTGCAAGATATTTTTTGCCGGTGTGAACAATTCAGATGAAAAAGGTCTGGTTACCGACGGTGGCAGAGTTCTTCATGTAGTCGGAAGAGGGAACAGCTTACATGAGGCAAGGGACATTGCTTATAATGGGATGGAACAAATCCATTTCGAAGGGATTCGTTACAGGAGAGATATAGGCAAAGATTGATAAGGAGGATGAAATGACATTTAGTGAAAGCCTTAATTCAGGAAAATTTGTCGTTACAGCAGAGGTAGGACCTCCTAAGGGGACGGATATAAAAGAAATGCTCCACCACATGGAACTGTTAAAAGGAAAGGTTGATGCTGCTAATGTTACTGATAACCAATCAGCAGTAATGAGGATTTGTTCCCTTGCAGTATGCAGGCTTTTAATCGAACACGGTCTTGAGCCGATACTCCAGATGACATGCCGTGACAGGAACAGGATAGGTATTCAGTCTGACTTGTTAGGTGCCTCTATTCTCGGTGTAAAAAATGTGCTCTGTATGACCGGAGACCATGTATCTGCTGGTGACCATAAAGATGCAAAACCTGTCTATGATGTTGAATCTGTGCAGCTGCTGAGGATTGTTGAATGTCTGAATAATGGCAAGGACATGTCTGGTAACGATCTTAAGGGTGCAACTGATTTCTTTCAGGGTGCTGTTGTAACACCTGAGACGAACCCGATCGAGCCTCAGCTCTTTAAATTTGAGAAAAAGGTCAAGGCAGGTGCAAAATTTTTTCAGACACAGGCAATTTATGATATAGAAAAATTTAAAGAGTTTATGAAATTTGCAAGAACTCTGCCTGCGAAGATTCTGGCAGGATTTGTTATTTTAAAGAGTGCCGGGATGGCAAACTTTTTAAATAAAAATGTACCTGGCATAAGGGTCCCGCAGGAATTAATTGATGAACTCAAAGCCGCAGGTAAGGAAAAAGCCCTTGAGACAGGGTTGAATATAGCTGCAAGGCATATAAAGCAGCTCAGGGAAGAAGCAATTTGTGATGGTGTCCACATTATGGCGATAGGCATGGAAGATAAGGTACCGGTTATCATGGAAAAGGCAGGACTGCTTTGACCGTTTAAAGACAATAGTAAAGACATTTAAAAAATAGTTTAACTTGATAAATTTGTTCAAAATGAATATATTTATTGAAATAAACTGGAATATATGAGCATGAGGAAAAAGAAAAGAAGCTTTGAGGATACCCGGAAATGGTACAGATACCAGTTTTTTGGTAATGCTACGGTTACTGCAGTAAAAGAGAACGTTGTTTTTAGTACAACCATAGCTAATATCTCGCTTTCGGGAATTGGTTTATATTCACCTGTTCCTATAGGAACAGGCAAGAAGGTGGAGATAAAAGTCTCTTTTATAAACAGGCATGGTAAGGTTAAGGAAGATGTTACTACAGGTGTAATTGACTGGCAGACAAAATTCAAGAAAAATTATCTTTTGGGTATTATCTTTGATGAGGAATTAAATACAACAAACCAGCCTAATCTCATAGAGCATCTCATATGGCTGATTAATACCTATAATTGGCCCCAACCATATAAAGACAAAAGGATTGCTACATTATAACAAGGTCGGTCATCTTGTCTGACTGTTTGAACGGTCTTTAACCTGTTTGATTAATAAAAATAGTATTTGAAATTGTAAACCCTATGGTATTGCCTCTTGTATTTAATTAAAAAAAATAAAACAGGTCTATTAGTTGTTAAGAAATAGATAAGACAGTGTCAGCGATATTATTGCTTTCTTCATAAAAATCGTCCTTCTCGAATCGATTATAGACTATTTGTTCCACCTGATAATCATATAAAGGGCACCTCCTGAGCGTATCGTTTTGCGGTATGCTCAAGGAAAGAAACCAATCTTAACCTTTAGGAGGTGCCGTATGAGAACAAACGTCACTAAGGTATTTAAATAATTGGGGATTGTCAGGAGAAATAACGACTTAAATAACCCGCTGGCGAACTGCCGCATGAAAACCAAAACAGGCTTATCACCAGTCGGGTTGATTTTTTTGATAGGGACTTTTTCTTAATTGTGTTCATGGATCTGTATGAGCGTAAAATATGGGCAAGGAATTAATATTGCGAAATACACCAGTTCCCAGCTTGATCATTCACAAAAGTAACTTTATGAGAATAAAGCGAACCTTTTTCTTTTGTTGAACAGTATTGGGATACATTCCATTTTTTTTGACACTGAGGTTTAATATCGATAGAATTTTTTTATGCCGAGGATTGGGCGAGCAGTCGCAGCGGGATTTCCGCACCATATAATTCAAAGAGGAAACAACTGAGAGCATGTTTTCTTTGAAAAAGATGATCGAAAACACTATCTCTCACTGCTTAAAAAGTATGCTGCAAAGTGGGATTCTCCTGTAATGTTATACTGCCTGATGAGTAATCATGTCCATTTACTTACGAAGCCTGAGTTGGACGAATCGCTGTTCAAGATGATGCAGGGCCTCACCCTCTGCTATACACAGTATATAAATAGGATATATGGCCGGACTGGCAGATTGTGGAAAAGTCGCTATCATTCATTCATTGTTGATCATGAAAGATATTTATGGGCAGTTGCCAGATACATCGAGCAAAATCTAGTGCGCGCAGGAATGGTGGAGAAAGCTAAAGACTACCCCTATTCGAGTGCAAGTGCTCATGTCAAAGGCAGTGACGATGCCGTCCTGGGAGAAGAACTTTTCACTAATGAAAGACGACAGGACTATATTCTACTTCTGCGATCAGATATACCCGAAAAAGAAATTGAGCGATTGCGGTATACTACAAAAACGGGAAGACCTTTCGGGAATGAGGGATTTGTAGTTGAAATGGAAAATAAGCTCGAACGGAGGCTTTTGCAACGATCGAAAGGCAGGCCAAGAAAGGAATCATGCTGATAAATGGGATGTGTCCCAATACTGATACCAATACTGATATAGGAGGTAATTAATAACCGATGAATGTCCTTGTTATCGGCAGCGGGGGCAGAGAACATGCTATTGTCTGGAAGGTTTCTAAAAGCCGCCATATAGACAAAATATATTGCTGCCCGGGCAATGCCGGCATTTCAGAGCTGGCAGAATGCATCAATTTTGATGATAATAACTTTGGCGCACTAGTTGATTTTGTTAAGTATGAGGGGATTGACCTCACAATAGTAGGACCTGAGGTGCCATTGTCAAAAGGTATAGCCGATGTATTCGAAAAAGAAGGCAGAAAAATTCTCGGCCCTAATATGGAGGCTGCGCAGCTTGAAGGGAGCAAGGTCTTTGCAAAAGACCTTATGAGGCGATACGGCATTCCAACAGCAGAATATAAGGCATTCACCTCTTGCCTTCATGCAGAAGATTATGTGGGGATGAAGGGCGCACCTATAGTTATTAAGGCAGATGGTCTTGCAGCAGGAAAAGGTGTAATTGTTGCAGAAACTGTTGATGAGGCAATCAATGGACTGAGGCTTATAATGAAAGACCGCGCATTTGGAGATGCAGGAAACAGGGTAATAGTTGAGGAATGTATCCATGGCGAAGAGGCATCTTTCATGGCCTTTACAGACGGCAAGACAATACTTCCAATGGTAAGCTCACAGGACCATAAAAGAGTCTTTGACGGGGATAACGGTCCCAACACAGGAGGGATGGGGGCATACAGCCCTGCACCGGTCATAACAGAAAAACTCGAATCAATAATAATGGAAAAAGTCATGCGCCCTATGATCAGGGGACTGCAATCAGAAGGCATAAAATATAAAGGAATCCTTTACGCAGGTCTTATGATCAAAAACAACCAGCCATATGTCCTTGAATTCAACTGCAGGCTTGGAGACCCTGAGACCCAGCCTGTTTTTTCGAGGCTTAAGACAGACCTCATAGATATTGCTCTTGCAATAATAGATGAAAAATTATCAGACATCAATCTTGAATGGAAACCAGATGCATCTGTATGCATTGTTATCGCATCAAAAGGGTACCCGGGTGTATATGAAAAAGGTAAAATTATAACGGGACTCGATGATGTAAAAAAAATGAACGATGCCTTTGTGTTCCATGCAGGGACTGCATTTAATAACAACAAACTTGTGACATCAGGGGGAAGAGTGCTTGGTGTAACAGCTCTCGGCAAAGACATAAAAGATGCAAAGGACTGGGCATATATGGCCATAGAAAAGATTAATTTTAACGGGATGCATTACAGAAAGGATATTGCTGACAGGGCGATAAAAAGGCAGTGAACTGTGACTGATTATTTAAGAAAATAAGGGGACAACCGTCCCCTTTTGCTACTATAGGCCAAAAGCTTGCTGTATATACCTACACTGTTCGGTGAACTCTCTTTTAAAGGTATCACTTCTCCTAAAAATTCCCTCAGTTTTATCCTTTCAAAAAATGATGCCAGCAAACTAAACCCTCCATAGGCTGTTATTTTCTTCCCCGTGAACTCAATCCCTACTTTATTAATTTCGATTTTTGTGGTACATTTTGACTGCATATTTTTATTCTCCTTTCGTTTAGAGTCTATGGCGGTCAAACCATTTGATTCTATTACGAAAGGAGAATTCTTTTAAGAATTATTTGAAGTTAACTGCAGTTTTCGGGTTAATCCAATAATTACAACCACACTATCAGCCGATAGCGTTTATTTATCTAAAACCTCTCTGACTTTTATCAAAAGTTCATCTGGTGACATAGGTTTCGAGATGAGATTTACATCCTTTTCAATAATTCCTTTTTTGTAAAGAATATCTGTAGCGTATCCACTTATAAAAATGACCTTCATGTGAGGGCTTACTTTCTTTATTTCCTGATAGACCATTTTCCCATCCTTTTTCGGCATGATTACATCAAGAATAAAGAGTTGTATTTCGTCCTTATGAGTATGCAGTACTTTTATAGCATCCTCGCCATCTATTGCCTCTATAACTTTATAACCATACCCTGTAAGTATCTCTTTTATAAAGTCTCTAAC
>MHEF01000105.1:7174-14384 GCA_001805125.1 Nitrospirae bacterium RBG_13_39_12 | reverse complement strand
CATTATGAACGTCGGAAGTGTCGGACAGCCGCGAGACGGAGACCCGAAAGCAAGCTATGCAATTGTTGATGACGAAAAACTGGAGATTGTGAGAGTTCCTTATGATGTTACGGCTGTACAAAAGAAAATGAGAAAGGCCGGTCTGGACTCTTTGCTGATAGAGAGGCTGGCAGCAGGAAGATAGGAAAAGATATATTCTATGGCGATTTATATACTATCAGTAACGCAAGAAACTCTTGTGGCAAATTCATGGTATTTCGCCTTGATGGTATCATTAAAGAGCACAATGCCCTGCGTTACTACTCCAAGGTGCTTTCTGAGGCATTTAAGGGACAGGTATCTTAAATGCACTCCGTCGATATAGATATCTCCCTCTGTTGGATACCAGAACCCTGCTACAAGATCAGCAAGGGTACTCTTACCGGCTCCACTGGGGCCGACAAGGGCGATGATCTCACTTGGTTTGATATCCATATAGCTAAAGACACAAGCCCTGCAATTACAGCCGGCGATGTGGCAATAGGTATGAAAAAGAAGGTCAAACAAAGAGTCCAGAATAAGAGTTTATCTGATTAGACTATTTTTTCTCGGGGTTCCACTTTTAAAAAATAGCTCCGTCAACGCCTCTTATATTAAAAAACTTCCAAACTTTTTATCTACAAATTCCTTTATTTCTTCTGGTTCCAAAAATTCTTATGTGTGCTTATTCTCTTTTTTAAGGCCATGGGCAATTTTTCTTCTGCAAGGCCTAAACGATAGCCGGTATACCTCAATGCTGCCTCTATGCAGGCATAGGGTATCCAACGGGCCTTCTTCTCTTTCAGGAGAAACCTAATCCTCGCTTTAAGATATTCATACCCTTCCCCCTCTGCATTTACAAGTTCTGTTATCCATCTGTTTCTGTTCAGTGAGACACCGATTTCGAAATATCGCTTAAATTGTTTCAGGAGAGAAGGATTATGGGAGTGGTATACCATTGCAGAGGGTTCATAGGCAACTTTATATCCCTTCATGATGAGCTTTGCAGCCAGAACCATATCCTCATTCAGTATTACCTTCTCAGGAAAGCCACCTACCTCTCTGAACTCTTTTTTCTTGATTGCTGAGCACACATTGGAAAAAAAGAAGGTCCTAATACCCATCATTTCAAGGCTTTCCATGTTTTTTACAAAAGATGTGTCAGGATAATTAAATATTCTTGTGAATTTTTCTATCGGTTTTGCATCACCTCGAGGAATATGACGGCCAAAAGACGCAGTTATAAGAGGGTCATTAAGGGGGCGTATTAAATTTTCTATCAGGAATTTGTTATAGGGTGTAGCATCCTGAGTCAAAAAAATTACTATGTCACCAGATGAAATGTTTACAGCGAGATTCCTTGTTCCTCCATGATCAAAATCCATCCTCTTAATCTCAATTACCTTTGCCCCAAAGGATTCCGCGATCTTCTTCGTGTTATCCTCTGATGAGGAATCTATAACAATTATCTCACAGGGAATTGTCTGTTTTCTCAAAGATGAAAGAAGTGTACGTATATGGTTCTCAGCATTAAGGGTTGGGATGATTATGCTTATCATATAAAAGTTCCGAGTCGCTAATCACATCCATAAAGATATTTTAATGAGAATACGATTAACTTATTTTTTCTTAATCCAGATACTTCCTCCCTTATTTTTTAAGCACAAAGGCATATCCTTCTCAAACTTGTCCTTGTAAAAATGCTCCAGAAATGTATTAAAAAAAACAGTCTCAAATGAGGTGTTGTACTGAAGAAATGCTTTGAGCATATAATCTTCATTCCATGAAATGCCCTGATATATCCACGCCCTAGGATACTCAAAAGGGAAAAAAATATCATGGAAGTGAATATAAACGCCGCTGTTCAGAGAAGGCAGTATTTCGAAGAAGACACGATTAACATCGCTATTCACTTTCGAGACATGAGTTGAGTCAATAAACAAAATGTCATCGGCCGACAAGCACTTAAACCTGCTGAGCTCAACATCCTGAAGCTTGACCGGTATAGTCTCTATCCTCTTTTTGTCTTCGTTAGTTATCAGAGACTCTAAGAGTTGAGGATAAGGCTCAATAAATGTGCATGAAATGGTATTATTAAAATGAATCTCATTCGTGTCCAGGATAACACACGATGAATAACCGGAGCCAACCTCTATAATTCTTCTTGGTTTTAAATGCCTGATCATGCAATACAAAAAAATCGCATCCGAATAAGAATAAGAAGGATTTTCGTAGAAATATCTTAAATTATCAACTTTGTTTTCCTTAAATTGGAGATCTTTGTAATATGTTTTGAATTCTTTAAAGAGCCTGAGTTGTTCTTCTTCGTTAAGATCGATTCCTGGCAGATATTTGGAATTTATTCTAAAAATCTTTTCTTCATTTTGCATAATCTCATCTAATGAGGGAATCGGAGAATAAAAATGCCCCGGAGGCACAAATTGCTGTCTCCTATACATACTCAATTCATCGCTTAGCCTTTTTATCGGAGGCAATCTCTTGACCAGTCCTTTGAGCATTTTAATTACCATGTTGCACTTATTGGGAATATTATTTTTTATCCGCACAAGAATTTTTTGGCTTTCTTTTTCAGAAAGCCGTTCTGCGCCACAGGGGACATTATGCTGACTAAATACCCGTTACTCACCTTTTTTCCCCTCATTATGTCTTTTCTCTTTTTCATCATCTTCAGCAGCATCTTCATGGCGTCTGTCTTAGCCCTGAAATACAGCAGAGGCCTCCCGTGCTTGACCGCGAAATAGAGAATCTCCGTAATCGTCCTCAGAATATATTGAGGAAAACGTCTCAAAAAAAGGGGAAGCGGCACATTTTTTATTATCACGTACTCCGCATTTCTCAGAGTATGATAAACCGCAATGTCGCTCTTCTCTCCGATAGAAGACCTTACCTTGTGATAAGTCACGGCCTCCGGAACGTATAACACTTTCCAGCCGGCAAGCTGAGCCCTGAAATTTAAATCTGTATCTTCATGTATAAGGAAGAAATCTTCATCTAAAAAGCCGATCTCATCGAGCGTTTTCCATCTATAGAGAGCGGCACCCGCGCAGGCGCCGAAGACATATTCCATCTTATTGAACAAAAAGGACTTTTCCCCCTCGCCTCTTTTAAAACCTTTTAGAAAAGTCGAAAAACAGTCGCCTGCACTATCTATGATGTCGGTGCCGTAAACGACAAGTCTAGATGCACATATCCCTACCGCGTGATGTGCATCCATTGCTTTCACCAACTCAGAAAGCCAATTTTTATCGGCTTCTGTATCGTTATTCAAGAGCGCTATATATTTTCCTTCTGCATGCCTGAGCCCTTCTATATTGCCTCCGGCAAAACCTTTATTATTGCTCAAATAAACAGTTTTTATCTTTAATCCGCTTTTCTTTTTGAAATCCTCTATCAAATCCAGGGAAGAGTCCTTTGAAGCGTTGTCAACTATAATTAGTTCGAAATTCTTAAAACTTTGTGCTTCTATTGATTTCAAGCAGTCTGAAATAAATTCTTTTCCATGATAATTTAAGACAATGAGACTGACGTCAACCATCGTTTCTTTTAGTGAGTATTTTTCTGTACTCGCGCTCATAAGCGTAAGCCTCTTGCTCGGTGGTTGCTATCACTTGATATTTTATGTTAGCCCTTAACGTGTTAATCAGCTCCGCATTATTCGCCATATTTTCAAGGATTTCTTTCAAATTTTTTGAATCTCCCACGGTGAAAGTAAAGCCGTTGACGCAGTCTCTGATTTTCTCAGCCATCCCCCCGGCCTTAGAAACTATTACCGGCACATTACAAGCAAGCGCCTCATGTAAAACCATTGAGTAGCTCTCATAGCAGAGAGATGGGATTACAACTGCGTCAACTTTACTGAAGATATCTCCGAACTGATGTTCTGAAAATGTACCGCAGCATTCTATTCTTTCATCACCTTTAGCCATAGCCTTTAGGCTATTAATATATAGCTCGTCTGGCCCAGAGCCATATACTTTAAGACTAACCCTGTTAGAAATTATTTTTTTAAAAGCACTTATAAGGATATGTATACCTTTATGAGGTGCGAGCGTTCCGGCATAGCAAAAAACTATATTATCTCCAGCTTTATTATTCCTTCGATTGATTTTTACAGCTGCAAAATCCAACCCGTGATTTATAATCTTTAAATCAAGGTTCTCAAATTCTTTCTTGAATACACTGGCAAGAAAAATAGAGGGGGCTATTACCTTCTTTGCCTTGAATAATACATCTTTTGCAAAAGCTAATCTATTTGTAATAAAATTATTCTGTAATTCCGGACACAAGGTCAGGCAGGCATCGCCTCCGTCAGGGCCTGCGCACAAAACATTTTTTGATGAAAAAAGAATGACCTTGGGACAGATCAGGAAAAAGTCCGTAAGCGTAACAAGATATGGAATCCGGAAGGGCTCTAGAGCCTTTATTAATTCGCCGACTCTCATCGGATGTCCCACATGAACAATGTCAGGGGCTTCTTTAGCAATCAGCTCGCTTGAGACCTTGGAGAAATCGGAGTTGTGCAAGGCGAGGTTTATGTCTTCAGGGATTCGCCTGTTCCTGAAAGCCAGTACAGGGATACCGCGATATGTAAATTCCGAAATCAAAATTTTTCCTGCACTCTGGTTGTAAAATGAATCCTCGTAAAAACTGTAAGTTATCACCTTTACCTGATTGCCAAGCTTCTGAAACATTGAGGCCAGATTTAGAATAAATTTTTCTGTTCCTGAATAATGCATCGGATAAAATTGGTGCACCAGAAAAAGGATTTTCATAAACTATATCCCTTTTGTCAGTTCATCGTGAATCTTTTTTAATATTTCATCATCATGATATCTAAGGAAGCTATAAGATAAATGTGCACCGCACAAGAGGGCATATGCCTTGTAAACACAAAATTTAAAATCTTCAAGTACACATTCATCAACAATCTCATAAGTGTTCTCCATATACTGAAAAACGGTTCTCATAAAATTTAAGACGCTCTCGTGGAGAATTCCCCTGCATAAAACTTCTCCTTCCCTGCAATATTGATTGTATAACTTTTCAAAAAATGACATGAACTGTTTATCCAGGTATTTACCGGAAGCTTTATCAAAGCATGAGGAACAACTATGGCTACAGGACGACCCGAGACTCTTAATAACAAGACTGAAGAGCATCTTGTTCTTAAGGGGCGGTTTTGTCTTTTCGAGCTCTGCGACAAGTGAGTTCAAAGTGCAACAAACAGATATTATACCCTTCATAAGCCGGTCAACCTTGATATCCGGGATAGGCTGGTCATAGAATATCCTAGATAGGGATATGTTATCCACATATCCCCTTTTAAGATAATAAAATGCAGGCCTGTTGTGCGAATGGATAATTCTGGTAGTGCTCAGAAAGCCCAGTTTATACCCATCTTTTATAAGCCTTATTCCAAGATCCAGATCTTCTGCATAATTGCCTCTGTGCTTATATTTCATAAAGGTGTCTTTGCTGATAAGACATGCAACATCGGATAGCTGTCCATTTTGTCTTAGAGTTATATAGTTCTCATGAACAGGGAGAGACATAATCCTGTCATGCTTGTCGACGCCGATAAACTTGTAATGGTTCCAGGAGATCGCCCTGTAGAAAAGATCCGAATCACTGCGGGGAAACTCGGCGCATGAGACGGCGGCAATGTCGTTATTCTTCAAAGTAAGCAGAAGCTCATTGAGAAACGAATCGGACGGGATGAGCGCATCCTGAACAGTAAAAAACAGATAATTCCCAGAGGCATTTTCTGCACCAATATTTCTTGAATACGAATGGGAAAATTTCTCAGGGGGTATTTCTATTATTTTCGTATCGTACTTTTTTGCGATTTCAAGAGTCTCATCAGTGCTTCCTGAATCCACTATGACAATTTCGACATTCAAACCTTTTTGATTAATTACCATCTTCAAGAGATTCTCAAAGCCTTCCCCCGCATTTTTTGTAGGGATGATAAGTGAAAGCCTGGCTCCGTCTGCCGTGACCGCCTGCGCTTCTTCAATTTTTATCAGGGGCACATAAACGGCTTCTATATCGCCAGCGAAGAATGGATTTTCGAGGTAAAGCTTCCCCATAACTTTTTTCAAAGTTACTTTAATTCCATAAAGTTTCAGATACCTCAGATAGGTCTTTATGTTATCGGCCGTAATCAGGCTGGGCAATCTCGATACCACCCTTGCCGCAGACCCCGCATTAATTTTAAAGGCTAAAACTTTGCTCTTTGCCTGTCTAAGGGGTTTCATCAATTTCCAGGATGTAGAATCTAAAAACTCCTGTATTCTCTGATCTCTCAGATCAATCTCGCTTCTCAGGGCTTTTATCTCTTGATCTCTCAGATCAATCTCGCTTCTCAGGGATCCTATCTCTTCTCTTATTAAACTCTGCAGATTATTTCTTAAATCAGCGCTGCAAAAATATTCTTTCAGAAAATCATTTCGTATCTTATCAATCTTAGATATCGAGCTTTTATCTTCCGCTTCGTTAACTGCTAAGTCTGTCAGTATCCTGTAGTAATCTATAATATTGTCCGACAAATCCATATTGCTGAGCCCGATAAACGTATGATGTCTCAGGCTCGGCTCCAAAAACTGTTTAAGTTCATTCTTGACCTCATAATAGGCTATGGGGAATTTTATATTAAATATTTTTGTGATCCTGCGAATTGTATTCTCCGGTTTCCTAAGCAACTCATCGAAGGAAGAAAAGACTCTCGGTGAGTGCCTGGTGTGTAATTCAGCAAAGAGCATATGATTCATCCACAAAAGTGCAGACTTTTCAGCACAAAAACCATTTCTTTTTTTAAGAGATTCAGCAACCTCCAAAGGATTTCTTACAGTGATAACATAATTTGGTTTTATGTTCAGGTCTTCAAATATTTTTCTCCAGAACGGCAGGAGCAGACATAACCGGGGATCCTTTATGCCGAATATATCATTTTTGCCTAATTCCTTTTTTATAATCTCACTTGCCTCTTCACGGTGGATATCCAATTTTTTTTTCTCCCACCAGTGATCGGGCAGAATAAAATAATCATCCCACGATGAGTTCAATGTCCGCAGTATTTTTTCATTCAGTTGAACCACTACCCTATTTTCAAAAAATCCCTTGGGATTTTCCTCGGCAGGAGCAATAAGGTTTAAACCCAGGTCGACACCTA
>MHEF01000105.1:6790-7154 GCA_001805125.1 Nitrospirae bacterium RBG_13_39_12 | reverse complement strand
AATGCGGAGGTCCCGCTTCTATGCATTCCCATGATAACGAGACATCTTTGCATCATTTTACCGGTATGATATTTCTCATATATAGTTTTATACTTTCAAATAACCTGAGCTTTGGGACAAATTTTAAATATACTGGTTTTTTAGTTCCGATACATCCTATAAATGTTTCAATGTAGAAACATTTATAGGAAATTATCTTTTGTTTTCAAAAATTTCTCTGCTGAAAACAACAGAAATTTTATCGCCTGTGGTGGAGCATGTCCAATATAGTGCGGTATTCTGTCTGGAGGTTTGAACGGTTCCCCACGAATATTTCGATACTGTTCACTCCATTCTTTAAACAATTGCTCACGTTCCTTTCCTG
>MHEF01000105.1:6607-6696 GCA_001805125.1 Nitrospirae bacterium RBG_13_39_12 | reverse complement strand
GTACATATCAAGATTTAATAGTCCTCCTCCGGGTTTGTCAAATCGCTCATCATATCCCCCAAGACGATCAAGATTCTCTCGCGAAAGAA
>MHEF01000105.1:3329-6587 GCA_001805125.1 Nitrospirae bacterium RBG_13_39_12 | reverse complement strand
TTTGGCATAAACCATCCATCAATATTTGAACCTGCAAGTGAAGAGATTTCAAATAGCCGGTAACCTTGTTCCGGCCAATTTATCTTAGCAAGAAGAGAATCTTCCGCTTTTTTATTGTATCCTTTGAGGATCGCATTGGCTTGTATGTCCCATCCAAGATGCCAGGCAAGGATACTAACCACGGGATTTTCGAAGGCGGCAAAGGCTCTCAAGGCATAGTGGATTATGCCCGGCGTCAAAATCCTTGCGCCATCAATCATAATTCCCACAAATTTTCCGCGACTTTGGAGAACGCCGTAATTTATAGCTACGGCAGGTGAAGGTGACGCATTTTCAATATGATAATATCGAAAATTACCCTTTAAATCCTTTAAATATTCTTTTGGGAAAGGAGGCTTTGAACCATTATCTACTACAATAACTTCATAGTCTTGATCGGATACTCCTTTCTGATAATTTGTGGAGAGAGAAAAAAGTGTGCGTTTCCCTTCACGATCCATATTATAGAGAATCACAACTATTGAAATAGTGGGAAAGGAAAGAGTTTCAGTTTCGATTCCCTTTTGTATAGTCGTAAAAGAATTCATAATGCGATATTCTCTAGTTCAAGATATAATTGAGATATTTTCTCTGGTAACGCAATATCTATAGAAGAATGAGCACGTCTGAGTCTGGGATCGAAGAAATCAGTTTTTACACCGGTCAATAACCCGAGCAATTTACACAGTTGAGAAAACTTTTCGGAAAAAGGTTCATTATCAAATGAAATAATGGGGAAGTGATATTTTTTATAATATGTCAATAGCTTTTCATTATATCTTGCCCATAGGGACAATCCTTTCTCGATAGAGAACTTGTCCCTTCTTAATAGAGATTCAGCCACGAGTAGCGGGTGTCGATAAATGCCAACAAGTTGCAACGATAGGATAACTTCCATCCATCCTTCTAAAACCAGAAGTGTGCGAGGATCTTTAAATCCCCAACATGTTTTTCCTGCATAGTCTCTTATGATTTCATCTCTTATTTTTTTCAAATCTTTTGGCCAGACTACAACTTCTGGCGGCTCCTGCCAACTCCCACCTTTTCTCTTTAACAATTCGTCGTGAAGATTCATGATGCGGGGATTCTCATGGTTACCTTTCAGGTTGTATAGATTTTTTCTTGAGACATTGCCTAAAAAAACACCTGCCTGCTCTAATAATCCAGTGAGGCAGCTTGTTCCGCTCCTGTGCATTCCTAAGATTAAAATTGCTCTCATAGACCTCATGAAAGGAAGTAATGAAATTTTACTATGTATTGCTCTAATTCTGTAAGTGCATAATGTATTTGTTCGGGACTAAGCTCTTTTTGCCAACGGTTTATGCTTTGTAAATGTATGCCCGATGTATGGATGATCTTAGGGTCTTCTATGCCTCTTTGACGCTGAGGGCTATTAAAATCAAGAAGCATAGAAGGTTCGTATGTTTCTCCAAGCATCTTTAATAGCGCAGTAAGGACCTCTTGGGGGTTGCTTACCAAGTCTTCATAACGAATTAAAATGGTGATATGAGGGTTCTTTTCCGTATAGTCTAATCCATGGTGCAAAAATGTTCGGTACATTTTCACCTTTTCTTTAAAGTCAGAAGGTACGGCTCTCTTGAAACCTATCTCTATAAGTGAAGCAAGGGCATCTAACGGATGTCTGACCATATGGATGAAAAAGAGCTTACCTTCGAGTAATGAATGCCATTGTTGCATATACAGAACGTTTTCAGGATTTTTATCTGCCCATCGTTTCTTCCCGGAATGTTTGGCTGCCATTTGATGGCATGCGATAAATGCTTTACCAAATATATTGAGCACATCTGTCTGATTAAGACCAAGACTTTTTAGGGTAGAGAAAAATCTTACATGCGACAGGTCATCATGAAGGTAATCTCCATAGAAGTCTTTGAAAAATTTGATTTCAGGGTTGCAATGAATATTGCTGTGAGCATCTAAAAGGCGTCTTAAGAGGGAGGTGCCGGATCGGTAAAATCCGCCTATGATAATAGGATACTCACAAATGTTCATGTTAATATGATCAGCCCTAAAACCAATAAACTCTTGTCATATTGTATATTTGTAAAAGTCAATTCTTCTTCGAAAGGAACTCGTGCTTCTTCCATGGATCAGATTTGTCCCATATGTTGTTATTGGAAATCTTCTTTAACCTTTCCTTATTTGGAAGTTTTAGCAGTTCAGGCTTAAACTTTACCCTACCTTTATGCCAGCCTCGTGCTACTTCCTCTGGTGAGTAAATGCGTTTTCCATACTTGGCTTCGAGATGATGCCTGCTCAAAGCTATATAGTGACGAAGAATAAAAGGAATAGGAAATATTTTAATTCCTTCGAATTCTACTTTATGCCCGGCTGATTTTGTCAGGTCAATCGGGTTGTTTGATTTTTTCCAGGCTTTTACGTGACGTAATGGCCTGGGTTCCAAAAAATAGTAATATTTCATTTCTTTAACATAATCTCTGTTTTCAAAAGATTCATCCATGCTGGTAGGCAGAAATAAAAATTCATCAAAGTTAATCGCATTGTATCCTTGGCTGTCTACATCCTCTATTCCTTCAAGCAGTGTCTTATACGGGTTAGGAGCCTGACGAATTTCATCAGCATCATGATGAATAAACCAATCGGCATCAATTTCAATAGCTAATCTCTCTTTGTCAAGCAAGCAGTTTTGCCATTCATAATAACCACGAAAAGGTAAATGTTCGATCCTGAATACTCCACGCCCTAAAAACTTCTTGGCTATTTCTAATGTGCGGTCAGTCGAATCATTATCGATGAGACAGGTTTCGATTCCCTGCGACATTAGGTGTTCCAGACAACGGGCAAGATATAATTCTTCATTCCTAACTGTTAATAATGCTGCTACTCTCATTATTTTTCATGTATTTCTCTAAGTAATTTTTTTTAAGCATTGGAAATCAAAAATTCTACACGCAATAGTTCTCTAAATATAACTCCATTCAGCCTGCAAGTGAAATGGTGCCAGGACATGGAAACCGCCGGTTACCTGAAAATCCTGGATATTATGATATTGTAATAAAGCTTCGTCTGTTCTTTCATTGTAAATGCCCACTGATATTGAATATACCCCTGGACTGAGTTGGATTTGAGGGAACCTGATTCGCAATTTTATTTGGGATAAATGATTGGATATAACAAAATTGCAAAGTTCTGAACGGCTGCTCGCTACATGGTTAAATTCTTTATCAAAAAAATAAA
>MHEF01000105.1:3046-3165 GCA_001805125.1 Nitrospirae bacterium RBG_13_39_12 | reverse complement strand
CTACCATTTGTCGGTGAAAGTGAAAAATAATAATCGATACCCTCAGCGATATTATTACTCTGATATTTTATTTGTGCGCTTTCCATTACCATGATATCAGTGCATATCCTTGTAATATT
>MHEF01000105.1:781-2984 GCA_001805125.1 Nitrospirae bacterium RBG_13_39_12 | reverse complement strand
ACTCATACCGAGGATGGCGCCGTTCAAATAGATATTCTCGCGGCCAGTCATATGAGGATGGAAACCGGCACCAAGTGAAATCAAAGACGCAACTCTGCCTTTTACTTCTATTTCACCTTTATCAGGAGGGAATATCCCAGCGATCAATTTGAGGAGTGTTGATTTGCCGGAACCATTAACCCCAACCAGACCGATGATTTGTCCCCTTCTTAACTGAAAACTAACATTATCAATAGCCCAGAACTCGCTTTTGCGCAATGTGTCTGCATTAGGTTTTAAGCCTAATAGGTTTTTTGAGAGATCTACGATGCCATAAAACATACTGAGTTTTAAGTTTTTGCAAAATATTTTGGAGATATTTCTTACTGAAAGAACAACTTCTTCTGATTGTCCTGACACTGTATGAGGTAGTACTTTTTCAGTAACTTTAGATTCAATCATTATAGCATTTTCTCAATGATCTTATTTTCTGATACATAAAATAATCGTCCTGCAATCAGGAAGATAAAAAAAGATGCAATAGCGCAGATAAAAAAGCCTGTAGGATGATAGAGCCTGCCGAAGAGAACAATGTCACGTGCTGAACATACAAGATAGGTGAGAGGATTCCAGTTTATGATCTGTTGTACCCAGACATTACCGATTTTATCAGAATATATAACAGGAGTAGTAAACAATAAAAGTCCCATTGCAGTAGTTAATAATCGATTGATATCAACAGCTACCACAGACATCATAGATGCAATAAGTCCTATAGCTGAGCCAAGAAAGAACAATGGTAGAATAACCAAGGGGAGTAATATTATATTCCAGCTTGGCATGATTCCAAAAATGATTAACACTATAATGTTTACCAAAAATGAGAAGAAAAAGTTAGAGAGTTGTATTGCTGCCTGTTGAAAGAGCAGTGCTTCGTGTGGGAAGTTTATTTGTATGACGAGTCTATTTCCCGTCTCAAGCATCTGAGTGGCTGAGGTAAAAAATCCCATAAACAAGCCCCACATAGAAGTTCCAATAAGGACATATGCCGGGTAGGGAATTCCTACATCGCCTGTATTAAGCATGCCTGAACTGCGCAGAAAGACCCAGGAAATAATTCCAACAATTGGAGAAAGCAACACCCATGTAATCCCGATAAAAGACTTCTTGTATGTTGCAAAATAATCCCTTTTGAAAAGTTGCCAGATTAAATTTTTGGACTCGGTTATATTTTTAGTCATTATAATCCACGTCTGGAGATAACCCAGTTCATGCCTCTGGTTCGGCCTATAGGTTACAATTTTATTTTCATAACGCTTTTTAGACATAGCTATTGCCGAAAGGATAAACTCAACCTCAACGCCGGTTTCATTATCTCATTTGCTGACACTCTGTACTTCAAACCCAAGTTTTTCAACGGCTGAAATCTCTTGATCAGTGAAGATTGAGATATCATGCTTCTCATATCTGCCCATTGAACCTGGTATTTTAGGTATGCGCGCCAGATCATCTATTTGTACGTCCTTTATATCAATCCCAAGAAAGTCAATTAAAGACCTTATTTCTCGTTCTGGAGATAAACACAATCTATCAAAGTTGATTAACAAAAACCTTTCTTTCAATAGTTCTTTAGCGAGATTGATTGCCCGTTCATTTGCTTTAATCCAGTATTGGAGCGATGACTTTGGCAATGGCGTAACAGCATTCAGGGTAAGTCCAAAAATCCTTCCCCAGTTATATAACTGTCCCTGGTTACTGCTGTAAGCCATATCCAGTCCATTGCGCATAACATGAATATATCTCATATGGCTAAAATATTTTGTAAGATAATCTATAAAAATATGTGTATTTGGTTCTTTCCATCCCCAACCAATATAGCGAGAGATATCAATATTTTTAAACTTCAATATATTGATAGCCCTTTCAATTGCCCACGTTCCCCTGCCTGTCTGTAAATGATCATGGCCTTTAATTGCCATTTCAATGGTAGAGCGCAATATAAAATTGAATTCCTTGATTTTGGGGATAAGGCATCCGGTCATCGCTTTCTCAAATATGGATAATGCTTTAAAAATCTCTGATTTATTTTTGACGGATGTTTTTATAAACCAATTTGGCCTCTTAAGCAAAAGAGTAAATGAAAGGTTGTCGTTGGCTGAATTGAGATCACTTCCCATATAAAACCCGAGCCGTATCAGGATTTCAGCTATTACACGGGTACCGC
>MHEF01000105.1:0-773 GCA_001805125.1 Nitrospirae bacterium RBG_13_39_12 | reverse complement strand
ACACCTCCGACTGCGAGGGGGCCTTTCATAAAGTGGTTCAAACCAGTTCTTTTCGGAAAAGAGAGACAAAGTTTTTCTTATCAAGTAACTCAAGAACCATACGGATAGAACTTTCTAAGGTAAGTTTTTCCGTGTCTATAATGAGATCCGGGTTTTCAGGTTCTTCGTAGGGTGCAGAAATGCCTGTATATTCTCTAATAATTCCTGCTCTTGCCCTTTTGTAATTTCCCTTTGGGTCTCTCCTTTCACACTCTTCGACAGGACACTTTACATAAACTTCTAAAAAGTTATCTTCATCAAATCTACCTCTTACATATTTCCTGTCTTCTCTGTAAGGAGAGATGAAGGCGGCGAGTACTATTAGACCAGCGTCCACCATGAGTTTTGAGAGCTCAACAATCCTGCGAAGGTTTTCTTTTCTATCATCGCGGCTAAAGCCGAGATTACTGTTCAGACCATGTCGAACATTATCGCCATCAAGGACATAGGAACGTATGCTGCGACTGAACAGCTCCTTTTCCATAAGGTGGGCTATCGTTGACTTGCCTGATGATGGAAGTCCCGTGAACCACACAAGACCACTTTTGTGGTTGTTCAGTCTGTTCCTGTCCTGTCGGTTGATATGGCCATTGTGCCATACTACATGATTTTCCATTTCAATCTCCGGCTGACAACTATCTTTGTAAAGGAAGATATAAAATTTAAAATCTATTTTAACAAAATCGAGTATTTTTTGAATATATACTAAGGAGTTTATAAGTAAAACCTCATTA
>MHEF01000104.1 GCA_001805125.1 Nitrospirae bacterium RBG_13_39_12 | reverse complement strand
ATTCTTGTTCACTTGTTCAGTGGCATCTACGACAATGCCCTTGAACTGCTTCAGCGTGCGGATAGCTTTTTCAACGCTGACAGGGTTCCCAATCTGTATGGCACTTGCTAGTGTTTTCTGGGCTTGGATTGGCTCGAAGGTCTCGAAGTTTTTCAGATATGATCTGTAGAGAGGGTTGGCGCGCTCGGCTTGTGCAACTACTATACGCGGAAGTTTGGAAATCAGACCAAGATCCCGCATCATAAGAAGACCGCTGCCGAGAGCGGAAACATTCCCGAGGTTTCCGCCTGGTATTATGATAACGTCAGGAGTTTCCCAATCAAACTGTTGTAGTATCTCGATTCCGACAGTTTTCTGTCCCTCGATTCTAAGAGAGTTCATCGAGTTTGCCAGATAGATTGACTCGTCACTGGTGATTTTCTGTACAATGTTCATGCAGCCGTCGAAGTCTGTGTCCAAAGATAAAACCAGCGCACCATTGGCAATCGGCTGGATAAGCTGCGCTACTGAGACCCTGCCTTTAGGAAGCAACACGACAGACTGTATTCCTGCTGCAGCACAGTAGACAGCCAGCGCAGCTGATGTATCGCCGGTAGATGCGCAGGCAACTGCTTTGATCGGAGCTCCTTCGCTTATCATCTGTTTTACCTGCGACACCAGCACAGTCATGCCTAAGTCCTTGAACGAACCACTATGCGAATTGCCGCAAAGTTTAATCCAGAGGTCATCCAGACCGATCATCTTGCCGAATCTCTCAGCCCAGAACAGGTTGGTGTCTCCCTCGTAAAGAGAGACTATGTTGTTATTATCAATCTGGGGCAGTACCCATTCCTTTTTACCCCAAACTCCTGAACCGTAAGGCCACTCGGTGGACTTGTAACGATCCTCGAACAACCTCATCCATTCCTTGGCATTGCGGCGGGCGAGGGCATCAATGTCGTGCTGTACTTCAAGCAGCGATTCGCATGTCTTGCAGCGATATATGATCGTGTTAAGAGGATATCTCTCTCGGCACTGCTGGTTAATGCATTGAAACCAGGCTCTATATGACATGGTCACCTTTCCAGATAATTATCCAGCAAAACTGGCATTATTGTGTTACAAGATGAATGGAACAGTGTTTGTTTTTTTGAGTTGCATATTTTCTGTTTAAAAGAAAAATTTCACAAACCTGCTCCCTAAACGTATTAAAAAAATATGATAAGCAAAAACAGCTATAAATCGCAATGGTAAAAAAATAACACGTAAAGCTGAAGGCAAAGGTAGAGGTAAGAGAATAATAAAAAATGAGAAACGTAAAGGCGGATTCGCTGAAATACGATAGCAACGTAATAACAAAAGCTGTTAAAATGATAAAACTCAAACAAGTTTATTAATTTTTATAAATTCATTAAAATGTATTTAATGGTATGAATAAACTCATTCTTTATATATTTCCTAATGTTTTTATGTGGGCTCATTCCAGAGAGTTTCTGAATGGCGCATAAGATAAGGGCATAAGGCACATCTGCATTTTTTATTTTTCAGAATCATTATCTGGTCTTTATATGAATGAATACGTCTATCCTGTTTGCTCTTGCCAGTTGCAAATTTTAAAGACAGGGGGCTTCTGTGCATGTAACCTCTTTTCTTCATCTCTGTAACAAGTCTTTCATGACGAATATACAGGGCTTTTAATCTGCCTTTCCATCTCAGGACTTCGGGATGATTAGAATAGCCTGTTTTATTAACAGTCGATATGCTCCATATTGCATGTAATTCCCTTTGTTCGCCGAGAAGATGCTGGCGACATAATCTTTTTGGCGCCAGGTCCCATATCCTCATAGAATTAACCCGAAATGACTAAGAAAAGATTGCATCCTGAGTGTTGAATTCTCTTTACTACCATTTTGCAATTCAGCGTCTTCTTGTTAAGATTCAAACTGTCCTTGTAAAAATATCAGGTTTGTCGGTTGCAATGCCGTCAACTCCTTTCGCTATGTAAACTTCGGCTTCCTCTTTCGTATTAATTGTCCAGACAATTACCTTAAGATTTTTCTTGTGTGCCTTTGCAACATTTTTTCTATGTACAAACCTATATAAAGGGACTAGATACTGGGCATCCAGGTTAAGAGCAGCGTCGATAGGCTTTTTAAATTTTGTATAAACCAGGCCTATTTCGACTCTCTTGTCGAGGTTCCTTATGTGGGCAAGGACTTCTTCGTGAAAGGATACCACGATAACGCTGTCCCGCATCTTTTCTTCCATTAATACATCCAGGACTTTATTTTCATATCCGGGCTCTTTTAATTCTATAAGTATCTTGTCAACTCTCCTGTCGATGAATCGTAAGGCTTCCTCGAGTGAGATAATCCTGTTTCCAGTCAACTCTTTCAGTATTTCAAGCGTAGCCTCGTTTACACGAACATCTTTACCAAAGACTTTTTTCAGATTATCGTCATGGCTGATGATTAATTTGGCGTCACTGGATATCCGTACATCCAGCTCTATGGCATTAGCGCCTAATTCGATTGCCTTGCTGTAACTTTCTAGAGTATTCTCGATTTCGTAAGCCCTGGCTCCGCGGTGACCGACTTTCAGAAACATAATAGAAAATTAAAGAAACAAGACTTAAAAAGCATGATAGATCCTCCATTAAAACAGAGTCTGTTATCTTTTATAATAAATAATATATATGAAATATATGTTCATATCAATATTTCACTTCACATGCAGTAAAATATAGATAAATTATAACAATTACAACGATATTACATTAGAACAGGTCATTTTGTAGTTTTTTTTAATCGATAAGGTAAGTCCCTGTATTATTTATAATGCCACTGTATTAATTTCTAAATTACCAATTGTTTTGAAATAACATAGGAAACAAACTATAATGAATGTGTGATTCTGTTTATTAAACAAAAGATAATCAATGCTTATAGTTATCAATAAATACATGTATACTTATCCTCTAAGCAAGTGAGTCGTTACACGGAAATCATGAAAAAAATACTCATCGCAAAAGATATAAAATCTGCAATTGACAAAAAAGAAAGTTTCTTTAATAGAGAAAATATAAAAATATTAACATCATCGTCAAATGAAGAAGCTCTTTCTATTCATAAAAAAGAACAGCTTGATCTTATCATCACTCGCCTTGATACACCGCAAATGGATGGAGAAACTCTCTGTTCACTCATCAGAAATGATAAAACCTTGCGCAGGGTATCTATCATTATTATTTGTTCAAATATAAAATCTGATATCGACAGGCAATCACGGTGCAGGGCTAATTTATTCATGCATGAACCTCTAGACCTTTCAATCATGTTTGAAAAAGCCCATCAACTTCTCAGCGTCGCCCAAAGGGAATATTTAAGAGCACCGGTAGTGATAAAAGTTCATGGGAAATACAAAGGCAAGCCTTTCTTGTGTATATCAGAAAATATAAGTGCATCGGGCATGTTATTTCAAACGGAAAAAATAATTGATCAAGGTGACAATATCGTATGTTCTTTTTTTCTGCCAAACTCTGTGCATATTTTTACTGAAGCAGAGATCGTCAGAGTTATTGAAAAGAAAATTGAATTTGACACTTACTATTACGGCATTAAATTCTCAGACATTAAAATTAGCGAAAAATCTGCGATAGAAACGTATATAAAAGAAAAATTGCGGAGATTAAAGAATACTTACGATATTTCTAATGACAAAAAATAGGGATTGTAACGTAAAAATATTACTATAGTAACCATGCCTTGTACTCTCGTATGAAACCAAAGAAGTTTTTTTCAGAAAAGCATTAAAGCCCTGTCCGGTAAGATTGATAATAAATTAGCCTTAATATTATTGTAAACATTCCCTAATAAATATCATTTAGCTTTGTTATCCCGAAATCTTCGCACTCTTTTAATATAAATTCCCTTAGCAAATCTGCAACCTCTTTATAAAAGGTTGTACGTGCATGTATTTGAACACTGTCGCAGTAATCCGGGACCCAGGCAGACAGATGATACTCAAGGAAACCTTTCTGCTGTTCTATAAAGCTATTCTCTATAAGATAGCTCATGAAAAGCAGTTCGGCAGACAGATGGTCAGGGATGAGGTCTAATTTCTCATCTAGTATAAGGTCTGCAGACTGGTAGAATTTCTGCACTTCTTCGGTAACTTTTCCACCTATTCCCTGGGCTTCCCAAACGAGATAGTTATAAAGCGATTCGTAAGGCAGGAGATTTCCTCCGGTTTCCGAGAATAAAAGCTTGAAGTCCGTCCTTATTTCATATAGTGTGTCATCAAATTCTAAATCGAATATTTCTTTGACAGGCGTTAATGTTTCAAACGATGGCTCCTGCATGAAGAAAGAAGAAAATAGTTCATACAAACCTGCACGTTCGAGATCATCCTCATTATAAAATTCCATTATTTACCAAACCATTCTGTTTTAAATCAAATCAGGGATTCAGATGGAGACAAGATTTTAACTTTGTTTATTTTATAATATAGAATACAACATTAGAAATAAAATATTCCTTAATACTTGAAGCTCTTTACATGCAGTAAATAATTCATATATAAGAGAACTATCAATTATGTTTCAGTTAGGCTTGTTTTCAGAGAACAATAAAGATAGTTTAAGGCATTTTATTGAGAATGCTACAGGCAAAAACGTTTCTCTGACTATTACAGATAATACAACAAGCATACTTTCTGTTAAGGGAAGAGGGAAAAAGTTTTTCGTAAGGCTGCATTGGATGTTTATGCACGCAGGAGATGATGTTTTAGAGGAAGTGACTGAATTTATAAAAAAAAGGAAAGGCAGGACACCCTTAATCACAACGTTCATTAAAGAGAACGAAAGATATCTCAGAAATAAGCCTTACAGAACAGCAAGTACGGGAATTACACAGGGCAGATATCACAACCTGAGAGAAATATTCGTTTCCCTTAACAATAAATATTTTGGCGGGAAGATTTCTGCGCCAATAGCATGGGGGAAAAAGAGTTACCGCTGGACTGTCAAGAACCGCACACTCGGCAGTTACAGCAGGAGTAATAATACTATAAGAATCAACCCAGTACTGGACAAAAAAAATGTCCCGCATTATTTTGTCAAGTTCGTTGTATACCATGAAATGCTCCATGCTGATCTTCATAAGGAAGATAAAAACAGGAAAAGGTCAATTCATTCTTCTGAATTCAAAAGAAGAGAGCGCCTCTTCGAAAAATATGAAAAAGCTGTTTCGTGGGAAAAACAACACTGAGCATATTGGAAGCTTTGTAGAAAAAACATGAGAGGCTTTCTAATAGAGTAAGTATTTCGAGCGCAACTTGCGGAACAATTCGAGCTGTTCCTGCCATTCGGACACTATGGATTCAGGGTTACGACTTTCTTTTATAGACTGCAGTACTTTATGCGAGCCGATTAGGTAAATTGTCTTATCAATCTGAAAATCTTCGGGGAAAAGTTTATAGAGTGCTGATATGATTTCAATACCCATTGCTGTAGGGTCGAGTGCCTGACGGTCTATCAGGATAATCTGTATTCCGTGGCACATTTCATTTTTAAAAAGATTGCTGCTGGGTGTAAAGTCTATTGGCATAAATCGGACTCCCTGAATTTTACGGTTGTTTAGGTAATCAGAAAGTTTTTTTGCATTGATCCAAGGAGCGCCGAGAAGCTCGAAGGGCGTGTCAGTTCCACGGCCGACACTTACGTTTGCACCTTCTGCCATAGCTACCCCGGGATAAAGGACAGCCTCTGTCAAAGTGCGCAGGTTAGGGGATGGGTTTACCCACTGAAGGCTTGTCTCGTCATACCAGTCGGTCCGCTTATAACCGCGCATCTTGATTACATGAAGTTCAGCTCTGAAATTATTTTCAGCATTAAACATTTTTGCAAGTTCTCCCACTGTCATACCGTGCCTGACCGGAAGTGGGAAACAGCCGGCAAATGTCTTCAGGTCAATGTCCATAACAGGTCCCTGGACGACTGAACCGGTAATCGGGTTTGGACGGTCAAGGACAAAGAACTTTATTCTTTTTTTGGAAGCTATTTCCAATGCATAGCCCATTGTGGTTATATAAGTATAGAAGCGGACTCCGGCATCCTGGATGTCAAAAACAATTGCGTCAAGACCTTTCAGCATTTTATCTGTGGGACGGTCAACTTCAGCGTATAAACTGTAAACAGGCAAGCCTGTTTCAGGGTCACGGATGGAATTGACCTTGGAGATTTTATCCTCTTTTCCGGAAAGACCGTGCTCAGGGGTGAAAATAGACACGAGCTTCAATCGCTTTGCCTTATGTAAAAGGTCTATCGTACGTTTCCCGTCAGAGTCAATACCTGAGTGGTTGGTAATCAGCCCAACACGTAGACCGGCGAGTGGTGTAAAATTTTCATCTTTAAGAACGTCTATTCCTGTCTGTACCTTGCCATTTCGAAAGCTTTCTATTTGGTAACTTTTCATGAGCTCGAAATAACCTGTCAGAGAAAGGCGGCTTGCAAGAACCTGTTCGGAAGAAACAGGTCCGAGTGCAGAAGCGACAAGTGTTGAGATACCTGAACGCAGAGGAACAGCGTCTCCTCTGCCATAAGGGTGGACTCTGTTGGTCAGGATGATTATATAAGTCTTCGAAACAGGATCAATCCAGATTGAGGTGCCGGTATAGCCTGTGTGACCATAAGAACCAACCGGGAACAACACGCCGCGGTTCGAGGAAAAAGGCGAGTCAATGTCCCAGCCAAGTCCGCGAATAACCATCTTACCCGGAGGAGTCTGAGGAGTTGTCATCTTCTCAACCATAAGCGGGCTTAGAATTTTAACACCTTTAAAGTTTCCTCCTCCGAGCATCATCTGCGCAAAAACAGAAAGGTCATCGGCTGTTGAGAAAAGACCTGCATGTCCTGCAATTCCACCTGTTCTCTGTGCAGTAGGATCGTGAACTTCTCCCCACAGCATCATACTGCTGTGGGGTTTATACTCTGTGGGTGCTATGCGAGTGCGCATTGAAGGTGGAGGATTGAAGACCGTATCTTTCATCCCAAGGGGCTTGAAGATATTCTCTTCGCAGTATACGTCTATTGTCTTCCCTGAGATCCGCCTGACAAGTTCGCTCAGGACTAAAAAATTTATATCACTGTAAACAAAACGTGTCCCGGGTTGAAACTGAGGTTTTTCTGCTATGATTTTACTGAGCGCTGTTTTATAGCCAGACCAGTTTGTCTTTAAATCAAGGTCTGGCTGGAGTCCTGAATAATGTGTTAGCAGTGAACGTACTGTGATATTTTCTTTATCATTGGCTTTGAACTCAGGCCAGTATTTTGTTACAGGATCATCGAGGCGTAGTTTACCCTTTTCTACCAGTTGCATCAGGGCAGTTGCCGTTGCAATTACCTTGGTGAGGGATGAAAGGTCAAAGATTGTATCTTCAGTCATGAGCAGTTTTTTAGGCTTGAGCGATCGTTTTCCAAAAGCCTTGCGGTAAACTATATTCTCCTGTGTTCCAACAATAACAACAGCGCCTGGTATCTGGCTTTTACTTATTGCTTTTTCAACGATATCTTCGATGGGTGCAAGTTGTTCTTTACTAAGTTTCTGCAATGGTTTTTCTGTATACTGTGTTGATGGCGAAGAAGCTAAAAACTGGGCTGAGAGAAAAAGTAATATTAATATTAAACCTAAAAAACCCAAACGTTTTACAGTCATTTACCCTTCTGATATTTCAACGTTATAATCATATAGTCAACTTTCTGTTATACATACAAAAAACATTTCAATCATTTTTGATTTACATCTGTTTTAATATAGTAGACCATTCAAAATATGTCTTTCTTTTTAAATAAGTATTGCATCTGCATACCAAGTAATTTATCATTGTCATCATTCTTTTTAAGACCGTCTTTGGTATAAATGTTGCGGGGATTCCATAGCATCCATCCGTTAGAACCAAATTTTTCAGCAGCGTCTATTTGGTCTCTTATTTCCTGACCTGTGAAATGTCTTTTGTCGAAAGCATAATCTCTGAACGCCTGAAGCCAGGGACGGAATCGGATTGGTGGAAGTTCAGAGCGTTCCCGTCCCCTGTTAAGTGTAAGATAGATTATTTTATATGGAGATGCAACAGGGTTTCTATAACCCGGTATTCCGTATCTAAAACCTGAAGGGTAGAGCATCGGAGATGTATAATCAAGCATTAGGGAAAGCTCTTCGAGTTTTTGTCCTATATATGTGTCATTGAGGTTCCAGAATACATAACCGAAAATATCAGCAGCAAGAAAGACATTGTAAGGTGTCAACCTCTTACGTGCTTCTGCGAGAAATCCGGTGATAGCTTTTACCCTGTTCTCCTCTGTGTTAGGCATAGAAAACTCAAGACCGTCCTCATCTGGAAACCTGACATAGTCGAATTGTATTTCATCAAATCCGGATTGAGCGGCTTCTATCGCAATATCAATATTATAATCCCATACTTCTTTTTTAAATGGATTTACCCAGGCTAGCCCTTCTTTATCATTCCATATTTCTCCGTTCCTGGTCTTTAATGCGAGGTCAGGCTTTGCCAGGGCAAGTGGATTATCTTTAAACACAACAATACGTGCGATCGTATATATACCTTTTTCTTTTAATGATTTAATCATCCCCTTCAAATCTTTTATGATTATCAGTCTGGAGCCTATTTCAGAGACAACAGGGACTGAGCTCCTGTAATTTACTATGCCCCGATCACCCTTGACATCGATAACAAGTGAATTGAGCTCTGTCTCATCTATAAGCTTAAGTGCGGAACCTCGCAGGGTATTATCACCAATACCAAAGACAGTAAGATAAAGGGCTTTTGGTGTGAAAGGTACTAACTCTATCAGAACAGGTATACTGATAGTCGGTGAGATAACAAGGGTCATGGGTATCTTCTGCTCTGTCCTCATGTATCCGTAAGCTCTTACCGCTAATTTATCTCCTGAGGTTTTGATCGAAAAAGTGCCTTCTTCATCTGTCAGCACAACATCAGTGTTGATGGTAACGAGGGCTTCTTTTATAGGATTTTTAGTGAAAATGTCGACAACTTTTCCGGTTGTATAGCCTACGGTAAGACCCATTGAACAAATGGGGATTGATAGAAAGAGCATAATAAATAAAATGATTATGCAATATTTATATCTTTTTTCCATAATCACCATAAGAATACCATAGCAGCATCTGCAGCTTTAAATTTGACCTCATTTAAATGTAAAATATATATAAGATAAACTTATTTTCTTCAAGAATCAAGCTTTACCGCTTTTGCTTTACCGCTTTTGAGATTGCAAAGATTTTAACATGAAGTAATAAGCAATTATCTTAATTGCTGGAATTACGTTGTGATGGCTTTCCAGCAAGAATCCTCCCAAATTTATTCCCCTTATCTGAATCGGTCATTAGATAACGGGGAAGTAACATGATATTATCATGGTTGCTTGTATGACGTCTTTCCATGGTAAACCCTGCTATATATCCCGCCTCGACAGCTTTAAATATAAGCTCATCGTTATAGATGCCAAAGGGCCATGCAAGAAAATCTACCCTGGTGCCCAGCTCCTTCTCCAATTTTTCTTTTGATTTTTTAAACTGCATGTTTACAAACTTTTCATATTCATCTGGTTTTAAAACAGTTCTCTCTTTTTTGAAGTTAGGGTGCCAGTATGAATGTGACTGGAAATCAAAAAAACCTGTTTTTTTGATTTCCCTTAATTGTTCCCATGTCATAGCATATGGTGCATTAGATATGGCAGAAGGGTATAAAAATAGCGTTACCGGTATATGATATTTCTTTACTATGGGGAGCATGTCAGTATAAACAGATTTATGTCCATCATCAGCAGTAATTACCACTAAACGGCCAGAGGGCAGGTGACCTTTTTTTAGATAATAATCAACTAACTTTCTGAGCGGTATAACTTCATATCCATTATCAATGAGATATTTAATTTGAGATTCAAAAACATTTGTAGTAACTGTCATATTGTCTGCAACAACTGGACCGAAGCGGTGATAGATAAGAACAGGCACATTGGGTGAATCATTTTTTGTATTTCCTGTTTCACCGTTGGATAACGTAATCCATACATTGAGAAGAATCAGCATAGAAAATGTCGACAAAATGATCCTCATACAATTAATATACATGAAATATTATTAATATTATTCAAGAAAATTAAAAAATACTTCTTCCGTAATAAAAAGCCATATGAGTAAATCTTTTGTTGGCTGAATACTATTGGGCTAAAGAGCAAATGTTACCTATATTTAAACTGCATATTGTGATAAGATTTTAATTAAATTGATAATTTGCAAGTATAAATAAGTATATTTGTGGAGGCAAAAATGAATAAGAGCGCTAAAGTAAAAACGATTACGAAGGTAGCCGTTATATTTGCTTTTTCCTTTTTTTTGATATTTGCGGAAGGTTGTGATTTTATCTCAGGAATGTTTTCAAAAAAAGACGAGAATGTGGAAAAAGCATATATGGAATACAGAAATGCTATGAAGTCAGGTGATGTGGAAACGTTAAAAAAACTTGTTGCAAAAGATAAAGTCCATGAGCTTGAAAGTGAGCAGGCGTCAAGTATGCTAGATATTGCAAGAGCACTTTATCCTCCTGATGTTACTGTTACAGGAACGTCTGTAGAGGGCAACGCAGCTACACTTACAGTCTCTTCTGCAGTTGAAGGCGGGAGTATGCAAGGTATTGTGCATCTGCTCAAGGAAGACGGGGAATGGAAGGTTTATGAAGAGAAATGGGAAATGAAGATGGGGATGTTCAGTCCACAGGTTCAAACGTCTGAGAAAAAAGAGGATACACTTCCGCTTTCTCAGGAAGGGGGATTATCTCAGCCACAGCCATATAATCAGGGAAAGGAATCATCCGGTGGAGCTACGGGAGAAGCGGTTATTGTTAAAGACGGTGTACAAGAAACATACATATTGCAGACCGGTTTCATTTCAGAGACACGTTTTAACAATCCCAAAAGGGCTGAGATACAGTTCCAGATGCAAGCAGAAGAATTTGGCAACGCTCGTAGAATCGAGATAACACTCGACGCCACTAAGACAGGTAAACATTACGCTGACGGAAAAAATTACAGTGTTTTTGACGAAGATAAAGTTGACATTGGAAGCACAACAGCAAACGGCTTTACCGCTATTTTTAAGTTCATTGCTGATGGAGGACAGATATTTCCACCTAAGGACTTTTGCATTATCAATATAACTTCTCCATACAGTGGGGATACTGAAGGGATATTTTCAGGAGAGATATCGGATTGTATAATACATTCTGCCGGAATTGACTACAACATCTCGTCCGTTAAATTCAAAATGAAAGGGGTACCTTCTCATTAAAGAAATGAGTTAAAGCTATGAGAGTACTCATAAGCGGCGGAGGCGGTTTTATCGGGCAATATCTTGCACAATATTTGCTAAGTATTTATTTGTTCTGTCGTTTTTCTTGACCTTTGTAGCCTCTTTTGCCTTTTTTCCGTATACGATGAACACCAATACTTACCCATCCATCTGATCTGAGAAACTTCTTTATTTTATTGGAAGAGATCAAACCGTCAAGTTGATCATGCTTTACCATACCGGTTCTTCCGTCTTTATACATTACTGTTACAAACAAAATTAACCAACCTTTATAATTATTTGGGGGAAATAATTAAGCTCTGAAATTTGTTTTATTATATGATTTCACTACTGTCCCAACGTTGAATTAGTGAAACTGTATAATATGGCTAAAATAGTTACTTTACGAGATATTTT
>MHEF01000103.1:7155-39850 GCA_001805125.1 Nitrospirae bacterium RBG_13_39_12 | reverse complement strand
CTCTCAAATTTAGCCTTCGCCATATGCCCTCCTATTAACTTACATTCCTGAAAGCCCATGACCGGGATTGAACCGGTGACCTCATCCTTACCAAGGATGTGCTCTGCCAACTGAGCTACATGGGCGCAAAATTAAAGATAACGTTTTTTAATATCGAGTTCTAACATTCATAATTAACAATAAATAATTAATAAATAATTTACCGTATTTCATGGAGCGGGAAACGGGATTCGAACCCGCGACCCTCAGCTTGGAAGGCTGACGCTCTACCACTGAGCTACTCCCGCTTCTACAGGTGTAAATTGGTAAGGCGTTAAATTTTTTGTACAAACAAAAAGACTCCAAACTTTTATCTTTAAACTCCTAAACTTTTTTTGAAGCATCGTATATTATGGTGGAGAGGGGAGGATTTGAACCTCCGAAGGCTGCGCCGGCAGATTTACAGTCTGCTCCCTTTGGCCACTCGGGAACCTCTCCCTTGGAGCCACCGAAGGGAATCGAACCCCCGACCCGCTGATTACAAATCAGCTGCTCTGCCTGCTGAGCTACGGTGGCTTCATCGTAATCGTATTTTATAATAACAGCTGAAAAAGACAACACTAATCCCTTATATAATGAATTTAAAATTTAACATTTCTTGATACAAAATGGTCAATTGTAGAAAATAGAGAATAAGTTTAATTATCTCTTAATTTCTCTATTAATTTAATTATTACAAAGTCTTTGTCGCAATATCTCAAAAGCAAATATCCCTGTAGCAACAGAAACATTAAGAGAGTTTAATTTACCTAACATAGGTAAGCTTACTAAAACATCGCAGCTTTTCCCAACAGTTTTTCTGATCCCCTTGCCCTCAGAACCAATCACAAGAGCTAAAGGCATTTTTAAATTCAGATCCCAAATTGTCTTCCCCGAACTTGCTTCAGTACCTACGACTGTTATCCCACTCTTTTTCATTTCACTAATTGCGTATTTTATGTTTGATACCATGCAAACTGGTACATACTCAACAGCACCTGCAGAAACCTTTGATACTACAGAACCAAGTTGTACTGATCTATGTGACTGTATGACAACACCATGGATACCAGCAGCATCCGCTACCCGCAATATAGCTCCAAAGTTTCTCGGATCCTCAATACAATCAAGGATTAAAAATAGCGATATCTCTTTTTTTCTTAAAGGAATGTTAAGTAATTCATCAAGACTAACATAGTCTTTTGAAGATACTTCAGCTGCAACTCCCTGATGTCCTTTATTGAAAGTGTAATTAAAAAAAATGGGATCCGATATTTTTAAGGGTATATTCCTAAATTCTGACTCTTTTTTTAACTCAAATACCTTATGGTGTCTATTAGAGGATATATAAATGTTTTTTATGTTTCTGCCTGCTTTTATTGCTTCTAGCACAGGGTTCAAACCGTAAATCCATTCACTCCCCGACCTTAACTTTCCAGTCTGTCCTGTCTTTTTTGTCTTCAAGGATAACCCCTTTTTCTTCTAGTTCTTTTCTGATTGTATCTGACATATGCCAGTCTTTTCTTTGCCTTGCATCCTGTCGGTCCTTTATTTTCTCAAGTATCTCTTTTTCAGAAAGACCGATTTTCCTTATGTTTATTAATGACCTATACCACTCATCAGGTGTTCTATTAAATATATTTAAAATATTTCCAGCATTTAAGAGTAATTCTTTTGTCTTCAAAAAAAGTTCCCGTTCATTTGAGGATGATGGTTTATTGTCAAGAAATCTGTTTGCCTCACGTATTAATTCAAATATGTGTCCGATTGCAAGGGCAGTATTTAAATCATCGTCCATTGCTTCTTCGAATTTATTTTTAAATGAAGAAATAAATCCTTCAAAAAATTTGCTTGCATTTGAAAATCCTTCTCCCGACGTTTTTTCTTTTAAAAGGAAATCATTAATCCTGGAAAAGGTCGTATAACATCTATCTATAGAACTTTCGGCATCGCGCAAATGTTCGTCAGAAAATTCTATCGGGCTCCTGTAATGAGTGGATAGCAAGAAAAACCTGACAACCTCTGGGTCAAACTTATCAAGTATCTCTTTGACAGTAAAGAAATTACCAAGAGATTTTGACATCTTCTCTTTGTCAATGGTGATGAATCCATTATGAACCCAGTACTTGACAAAAGTTTTTCCTGTAAATGCCTCAGACTGTGAAATCTCATTTTCATGATGGGGAAAGATTAAATCAGCACCTCCTCCATGTATATCGAAACTTTCACCCAGGTGTTTTATTGACATGGCTGTGCATTCAATATGCCATCCTGGTCTACCGTCTCCCCAAGGACTTTTCCATGATGGTTCACCTCCTTTCGATTTTTTCCACAGCGCAAAATCCATAGGATTTTTCTTTTTTTCGTCCACTTCAACTCTTGCCCCGGCTATCATTTCCTCTGTATCTCTTTTTGATAATTTTCCATATTCAGGGAATTTATTTACTGCAAAGTAAACGCTGCCATCTACCTCATATGCATATCCTTTATCAATAAGGACGTTGACAATGTTTATAATCTCATCAATATGCTCAGTAGCCTTCGGTTCGACATCTGCCCTTCCGACCCCAAGCCTTTCCATGTCTTTATAATATTCATCTGTATATTTCCTAGCGACTGCATCCCATGTGATACCTTCTTGATTAGCCTTGTTGATTATCTTGTCATCTATGTCTGTAAAATTTCTTACATATTTAACATCAAATCCCTTATAACGCATATATCTCCTCAAGATATCAAATACAACAGCATTTCTGGCGTGACCTATATGACAGTGGTCATAAACTGTAACACCGCAGGCATATACTTTTACCTTGTTAGGGATAAGAGGGATGAAATCTTCTTTATTTCCAGTAATTGTATTGTAAATCTTCATCTCAGTTTTTGTACCGCTTAAGAATCTTTGTCTAGAGATTATACAATAATTCTAGGTTTAGATATCTAAATCGTTAAAGCATGACTGTTGAGCAGTTTGTATTTACTTAACCCTCTGTAACTGAAGGTTATATAATATAAAAACCATTATGGTATTATTGGTAAAATGGAAAATATTAACATAGAAGATTTTGACCTTAAGGCGATAATCGCAGAGTACATGGAGAAAGGTTTTTTAGATAACATTATTGATATGTTCAAACATGATAAAAACCTTTACATCTATATCGGGGATCTGATAATCGACGAAAGATTAAGGGTGAGGATTGGAACGTCGGCTCTTATTGAGGCATTAAAAATAGAGGATCCAGAAAATGTGCGTGAAGCCGTGCTTTATATCCTTCCACTTCTGAAAAATAAAACCCCTATGCATAGAGCTGATGCAGCATACCTCCTCGGAGTAATCGGAGACAAAAATGCTATACCTTTCCTTGAGGAAATTACTAAAGATGAAGACGCAAACGTGAGACTAGTCGCAAAAGAAGCAATAGAGGAGATAATTTTAAATCCAAAAGCTTAATATTTATTCTGCCGTTATCTCTCTTTATTTTGCTATTGACAAATGTTTTCTTTATCCTTCATATTTAGTTGGGCATCTTTTAAGGCTCGAAAAGGGTTTTAAGAGTTAGTAAAAAAAAATATAATAGGAGGAAGAATGAGTACAAGGCTCTATGTAGGCAACATCTCCTTCAAGGCTAGTGAGGATGATGTAAGGGATCTGTTTTCTCAAGCAGGTGAGGTTACTTCTGTCAAGCTTATTAAAGATGCAGCTACAGGCAGGCTGAGAGGGTTCGGCTTTGTGGAGATGGCCTCAAATGAGGATGCTCAGAAGGCGATTTCCATGTTTAATGCAAAAACCTTTATGGACAGAAACATTGTTGTAAATGAGGCAAAACCGCAGGAAAGGCGAGAGAGAAGTTACTCAAGGGAAAGAAGTGGTTTTGGAGGTAGAGGGGGAAGAAGATAGTCATCCTTAATTTAGTTTAATCCAGCCAGCAAAGTCAGGATTTCTTGAGAAGCATCGAGCCAGTTGAAAGGCCAAGTTCTTTAGAAACCACATCACATTTAGATTGGAATAGAAAGAATATTTTCTTTTCGCTGCCATAGAGTGTCTCGAAGTTGCCCTGTCCTTTGCTTATTACAAGTTGAGCATTTTTAAATATTGCTTGGAACGCTGAGGATGTCCACTCCAGGATTGTGCCTACAACTTCAGAACCATTGTCTATTACTTCGCAAACTCTTATAAGGCCAGATTCCTCAGCGTCTTGCATTGTAGAATCATTAATTACAGGTGAGCTTTTAACAACCACCCTGACCTTTTTCCCAAGAGAGATTATGGTCTCTATTAATAACCTGTCGAACACAATCTCTCCCGCGTTGTCTGTAAGGTAAAGGATTTCTTCTGCAGTAGAAATGGCATTACTAAAACTACTGTAGTCATCAACTGCTAAAGGGTTATTAAGTGCCGTATGAATAGTTCCTTCAATATCTACAGAGGAGAATATTCCAAAGTCTATCACATTCCCTGCAATTGCAAGCCTTGTAGATATCCATAGAGGGTCATGACTGTCATTAATAATATTTTTAAAAGCAGGATATAGTCTGAGTGCAATATGATTGTATTCTGATTTTATCTCTTTGAAGGGGTCACTGCCCAGCAGTTTTCTTATCTTCTTGTGAATAAATGTGGTTGTATAGGCAGCTGGTTTTGAAGTATCGGCTTTCTCAATGTTTCCCAGGATGCTTTTTAATATAGTCTCCTGTAATAGTTCGTCTTTAGTTCCAAATCTGAGCGCAATAAGAGCTTGCCTTAAAAAGCATGGAAAACAATCAAGGTGTACTCTCATCCTCGGTGGTAGCGGTCTTGCAGTGCATTTGCCTTTTTTTCTATTTTTTCTGCCATTTTTTTCTTGTAGTCTTTGAGCCTTTTTGAAACCTCTGGATCCTTTGTGCCAATAATCTGAGCTGAAAAGATTGCAGAATTTTTTGCTCCTGCCCTGCCTATCGCCATCGTGGCTACCGGTACTCCAAAAGGCATCTGTACCGTAGAAAGAAGGGAGTCAAAACCATTAAGAGGCGATGAATCAATGGGTACCCCGATTACAGGGATTGTTGTATGTGCTGCAATAACTCCGGCCAAATGGGCTGCCATTCCAGCGCCAGCAATAATCACTTCAAAGCCTTTCTTTTCAGCCTCAGATGCAATTCGAATTGCACGTTCCGGTGACCTATGCGCAGATGCAATGGACATCTCATAAGAAATTCCAAGTTTTTTGAGTATTTTGCCAGCTTCTTCCATTACAGGAAGATCAGAATCACTTCCAGCTACTATCAAAACCTGTAACTTCATTTCTTCTCCTTTAAAATTTGTTATTACCGATATCCTTTCTATAATACATACCGTCGAAACTTATCTTTTCTAAAGCATTATATGCTTTGTTACTAGCATCCTTTATTTCAGTTCCTGTGGCTATTATGCTGATAACCCTTCCACCTGAGGCAATAATATCCTTATCCAAAAATGATGTGCCTGCATGAAACACGACAGTATCATTCATTAATTTTATTTTTTCAAGACCTTTTATAATAGCACCTTTTTGATATTTGTTAGGGTAATCTTTTGAAGAAATTACAACACATACAGATGCCCCTTGTTTCCATTCTATTTTTATTTCAGATAGCCTTTCTTCTATAATAGCTTGCGCCAAGTCTATAAAGTCTGTTTTAATTCTGGGAAGGACAGTCTGTGTTTCTGGATCACAAAAACAACATTTGAAATCAAAGACATACGGATTATCTTTATCTATCACCAGGTCTGCAGATAGGACACCTTTGTATATTATATTTTCAGAATTCAGCGCTTTTATTATGGGTCTCATTATTTTTTCCATTATAATGTCTTCAAGTTTCTTTGTGATGATAGGCGCTGGACTGGAAGCACCCATAACTGTTGTCTTTGGAACAGTATTACCACTAAAAAGTTGTTTGTATTTATGCAAACCTGTGAAAGGCACGATTGTCTTTCCATCAGTTAAGATTATAAAAGATACCCTTTCGCCTTTTAGGTTATCTTCTATAATTACTCGTTTACTAGTGTCCACTCCAATTCTATCTTCAATAACAAGTTTGAGGGCGTCCATTGCTTCTTCTAATGTAGAAACCACAAATTCTCCGGGTTCTTCAAAAGGGGTATCTGCCTTTATAACTATTGGAGTACCTTTTAGTCTTACGTAATCCTTTGCATGAAGATAAGAAGTAAAGACTTTAAATTCTGCTGTTGGGATCCTGTGGAGCCGCATGAGGTTTTTTGCGAATACCCGGCTCGATGTTAGTTGCGCAGCTCTTCTATTAGGGCCCAATATTTTACAGCCTTCTTTTTCAAATTCATCAACAATACCTTTTGAAAAAAGCTCTTCAGGACCAACAACTGTCAGGTCAATCCACTCGTATTTGACAAAATCGATAAGTGCACGAAAATTATTTGGGCTTACATCCACACACTCGGCTATCTCGGCTATTTCAGTATTTCCAGGACTGCAGAAAATTCTGTTTATATTCCTGCTTTGAGATAGCTTCCATACAATTGCGTGTTCTTTCTCCCCGCTGCCAATAACAAGCACTTTCATCTTTTTATAACCTCTGATTCAAATGCAATCTAAAAAGAGACATGCATATAACCATAGAATATAGTAAAAACAATAGTTTGTATAGGGAATGCTTCCAAAACATTCCTTCACTATCCATCACTATCCATATAGAATAGAAGAAGTTTCTGATGCTCAAACAGAAAAGACTTTAGTCTATGGCATATTATGCCATTTCAATAATTCATAGAATATAATTTACTAAGGAATGGATTTTACAGGCTTTCCTATCTCTCGTTTAAAGTTTCTTCTGTTATTTTTGTAAGGTAATCAGCAATTAGTTTATCGTATATCGATGTATGTCTGAATACTTTTTTTGCAAGTTCCAATCTCGTGTTGTAACTCAAGTCCCCATTCCGGCTTTTCATCTCATTTATGATTTTCTTATAATCAAGCGGGTCAATTATGGCAGCAACATCCTGAAAATTTTTTGATGCTGATCTCAGCATTGCAGGTCCACCTATATCAATGTTCTCTATAGCTTCTGCGAGGGAAACCCCTGGCTTTGAGATGGTCTCCTCAAAAGGATACAGGTTTACAACCACCATTCCTATTGTATCAATCCCGTGCTTATTTATTTCTTCCATGTCCTTTGGATTATCCCTTCTTGAAAGTAAACCGCCGTGAATCCTGGGATGAAGAGTCTTAACCCTTCCATCAAGCATTTCAGGAAAGCCAGTATATTCTGATACATCTTTTACAGTAATATCAGCTTCCCTTAATGCTTTTGCTGTTCCCCCGGTTGATAATATTTCAATCCCCATTGAGCTGAGTTCTTTTGCAAAATCTGCAACACCTTTTTTATTTGAGACACTTATGATGGCTCTCTTAATTTTTAACATCTAACCCTCCTTAATTTTTTATGTATCCCTCCTCCATCATACTTGTATATTTTTTGTCTCCGATAATTAAATGGTCGAGAACCCTTATACCGATTATCTTACCAGTGTCAACAAGCCGTTCTGTTATCAAAATATCTTCCTGGCTTGGGCTTGCATCACCGCTTGGATGGTTATGTATAAAAATAACTGATGCTGCAGATTCTTTTATAGCTTCCCTGAATGCCTCGCGAGGATGTATTAATGAATTGGTAAGGGTACCCTCTGAGATTCGGTAGTCTCGGAATATCCTGTTTTTTGCATCTAAAAGAGCACAGCGGAAGACCTCTTTTTTAAAATTTTTAAAACGCTGATTGTAGTATAAGAAAACGTCCTGGCACGATGAAAAAACAGGTCCTTTTTCAAGAGGCTCATCAAGCAGCCTTCTCCCAAGTTCAAAAGCAGCCTTTACCTGAGCAACCTTTGCTTTTCCTATCCCCTTGTAGGATACAAACTCCCCAGGAGATGCATTATCAATCCTTTTAAGAGTTCCGAATGAGTTAAGGATCTCTATCGCAAGGTCTATAGCGCTTTTACCTCCGCCCCCGGTGCGAAGTATTATTGCGAGTAGGTGAGCATCTGATAAATTATGGGCACCATATTTTAGAAGCCTTTCTCGTGGTCTCTCGCCTTCAGGCCATTTTTTTATACTATTGTATCCCATAAAATGAAGAGATTTTAACATCTAAAATAGAATTAATAAAGAGGTAATTTGACGCTCTTTTAACCCTGTGGTAGCATATTATGTATTATACATAAGGTTAAGATATGTATTTCTCGGATAAGAATAGAATCAATTGAAATATATAACAGTTGTCAAATATAAGTGGAGGAAAAATGAAAATTGAAAATGAAGAAGTAAAAAAATCAAGCAACCAAAACGGATTCACCCTTATTGAACTTATTGTCGTTATGGTTATCATAGGTATATTAGCTTCAATTGTCTATGTGAAATTTACCGGGAAAATCGGAACGAGCAAACACAATGCTGCAAAGGCGCAGATAGAAATCTTCGATCAGGCCCTTGAACTGTACAGACTTGATATAGGCAAATATCCCACAACATCAGAAGGTTTAAATGCACTAGTGGTTGATCCCGGGATAGAGGGTTGGAGCGGCCCGTATTTAAAGAAGGCTGTTCCAAATGATCCATGGAAAAGACCTTATAATTATCAATCGCCGGGAAGTCACGGAGATTATGACCTTTTTTCCTATGGAGCAGATGGTTCTTCCGGTGGAGATGGAGAAAGTGAAGACATTAACAGTTGGGAGTGATAGCGGTCACTTGGTGTTTAAACTGACATTTTTTGTCAATTTAATAGTTAAAGAAAGGCTTATATCAAATTTTATTTGCCCGCAAACTATAAGGTTTAAAAAGTGTAATTTTAATATATATTGATTATCCTTTTATTTTTTATCAATATTTTGTATATTATTTTATTGAAATCGATCCTGTATTGTATCTGGCATAATGTTTGCTAATTATTGTTGTACAAATGGGTTAAAAGGAGGTGATGTAAAAAACCAGTAGAAAGTATTAAATAATATGTGGGAATGTGGTCATGGAAACAGACCACTAAAATTAAAAACCTGAAAAAGGAGGTAAGAAATGTTCAGGACTATTCACAAGATGAAGGTGAGAGAAGAAAGAGGCTTTACCCTCATTGAATTGCTCATAGTTGTTGCAATCATAGGAATACTTGCCGCAATTGCAATCCCCGGTTATCTTGGTATGCAGGAGAGGTCTAGGAAGGGAGCGGTTATCAGAGCAGCTTCATCGGCAGAGCCGGATATCCAGGGCTGGCTTAATTCTGCACTAAAAGGACGTGCTGCTGGAACAGGTATTCAGGGACAACTTTATGAGGTTGACACTACCGGAGATGGCGTAATTCAGTCAGGCGTTGACATGAACAACTCTGAGCTCGGAACGCTTTTAACTACTGCTAATGGATTATGTGACCAGTATGTACTTGCAAAACAGACTTTACAGGATGAAATGTCCCCATGGGCTAATACTTCTGGTTCATTATGGCTATCTCAAACTGCTACATCAGCAGGAGCGATAGTTTGTTCGCACACTGCTAATGCGGCAAATATAACTATAACAGCACAAGATTCAAGTGCACAAACCCTTCATCAAAAGACTTTGTATTCAGACTAAAGGTCTATTTATCAGGTTAGGGGGATTGCCCCCTAACCTGGTTCCTTACTTATGAAAAACAAATCTATTAAAATTATAGTTCTGCTTATTTTTCTTATATTATTTTCTGCTTTCCTGTATAACTATCTTACAATAAAACTCTGGGATTATGACTTCTGGTGGCATATTTCAACAGGAAGATACATTCTAACCGAAGGGCATCTCCCGGAGGAGGATCCTTTTTCTTTTACCTCAACAATGGAAGAAAACAAGAATATTTTTCCTGAAAGAGAACACTTCTTCTTAAAACAATACTGGCTTGCTCAGGTCCTATTTTACCTTATCTTTAATTATACAGGGCCAACAGGCATAATTTTTATGAGAGCTGCAATCCTTTTTATGACTGTATTGATTGTTTTCTGGCAACTGAAAAGGTCTGGAGTCAAATTCTATATATCCTTTATTTTTGTTTTTGCTTTATTCATGATGACAATGAAGTCTCTTGGCGAAAGACCTGTTCTTTTTTCGATACTTTTCACTTCAGTTATACTTTTTCTTCTCGAGGATTTTAGGGATAGAAAAAACAAAACACTATTTTTTATTGTGCCTGTAATGCTTCTATGGTCAAATATGCACGGAGGATTTATCCTCGGTGTGATCATTATTTCGGTGTTTATATTGGGAGAAGTGATTAAAGTATTTTTAAGGAAAAGTAATTTTACAAAACGTGAAATGAAAATTTTTTATAGTGCAACCGGTTTAGCAATTATTGCCTCATTTATGAACCCCTCGGGGTGGGATTCTTTTTTTATGGCATTTTCATCCAAATATAATATATTTCAGGAGGGGATACAGGAATATATTTCACCATTGCATGTTTTTATTTACAAGTTTCGCCCTTTTAGTTATGCATACTTCAGTATTGCTGCGATGTTTCCTCTGATATTAATTTTAAGGAACAGGAAACTTGAATTAATTCATGTAATACTTCTAACTGGGTTTTTTATTATGAGCATTAAAGCTTCTCGGTATGGAATTTTTTATGCAGTAGTAGCCTCTATGATTATTGGAAAAGAGTTTGATATTTTTATAAAAAATTTAATTGATAGAAGGTTTTCAGAGGATTTTCATAAAAATATCAGGTACACATTGGCTTTTTTTACACTCTTTTCTTCACTGTTTTTTCTGTTCGGTAGCTTAAAATATAATATCAAATTAGAAATAGCGAAAGAGCTTAGTGTTCCGGTGGTAGCAGTAGATTTCATTGAAAAGAACAAAATACAGGGGAATATGTTTAATGACTACGGATATGGGGGATATATTACCTGGAGACTTTATCCCATAAAAAATTTTATTGATACACGGGCATTGAATAGGGCTGTAATGGATGAATACGGAATGATAGGAGAAGCTAAGAAAAAAGTTAAAGGTATCAAAACAAAGAATGAGAAGTTACCTTTATGGGCGGTAATCTTAAAGCACTATAAAATAAATTTTATTTTCTTGTCTATTACAGATGTTTACGGCAATGTAACTCCTTTAATCCTTGAACTTGCCGAGAGCAATAAATGGGTACCGGTATATTATGATCATATGAGTATCATATTTGTTAAGGATACAAATTGTAATAAAGAAGTAATATCTAAATTTAAAATGCCTAAAAATGATGTGTATGATTTGCTTATTGCTAAGACTGCCTCTTCAGCATTGTATGACGGGGTTAATCCCAGACACCTTATTTCTCTCGGGTATATTTTCTCAAAAATAGGAAGAACCGAAGATGCACTGAAGGCTTATAAGTATGCTGCCGAAACATGGAAAGACCCAGACCTTATGCAGAAGATTAAAGAGATAGACGAAGAGTTTGCCAAGCAGAAAAAATCGTCTGATAAGGCATTAAAAAATAAAGGAATACCCCGCTAATTTACAGACATAAAGATAGTCTTCGAAACCCAAGGTTTTTAAATGAATAGTTATTAAAAGGGAATAGTAAATATGATCCTGATTCCTGCATCAAACAAAAGAAAGATTGTCATATTAGGGGTTTTAGGGATTTCTTTACTTGGCGCAATTATTTATTCAAACATTCTTTATTCCCCTTTTGTTTATGATGACAGAGGTACTATTGTTGAAAATGAAACGATAAAAACCCTGTCAGAATCATTTACCAATATATCCAGCAGACGATATGTTGGTTTATTGAGCTTTGCTTTAAATTATTCTATTGGAGGATTGAATGTCTTCAGTTATCACATATTAAATGTTTTTATCCATATTATTAATGCTTTTTTGGTTTACTATTTTGTAACACTTATTTTTAAAACTCCAAAAATGAGTGATTCCGAGCTTTCAAAGGAATTTATTGCCTTTACAGCCTCTTTTATGTTTGTTTCACATCCAATACAGACGCAGGCTGTTACTTACATCGTCCAGAGATTTACCTCTATGGCTACAATGTTCTACCTTACATCAATAGTTTTTTATCTAAAGGCAAGACTTAGCCTGAAAACAGGAGCAAATGATAAAACTAAGTTTTTTTCAGCTCCAACCCTGACATTTTATTTTCTTTCTTTTTTGACTGCTATTCTTGCCATGAAAACAAAAGAAATTGCACTGACACTACCTTTTGCAATCATTATGTGCGAATTATACTTTTTCAATTTAGAGCGTAAAAGATTAAAGATAGCTATATTCTTCCTGCCGATTCTGCTTATATTATTAATATTTTTTGGGGGATCTGTTAATCTCGAAAAATCCGTAAATGATATCTTGACCGATATTGATTATATGTCAAGAGAAACAACTAATATATCAAGGACGGATTATGTAATAACACAGTTCAGGGTGATTATCACATATATAAGACTATTATTTTTTCCTGTTAATTTAAACTTTGACTATGACTATAAAATTTATAAGACCATGTTTTCTCTTGAAATATTTTTATCTCTCATTACGATACTCTTTTTTATTGCTATTGCTATCTGGACATATAAAAGAGCAAAACTTATATCTTTCGCTATCGCTTGGTTTTTTCTTGCTCTTTCTGTTGAATCGAGCATCATCCCCATACGCGATGTTATTAATGAACACAGGGTATACCTTCCATCAGTAGGGTTTTTTATAGCCTGTGCAGCAGCACTTGATCAAATCCTGTTGTCAAGAAAGATAAAGATTAGTTTAGTCGTCGTTCTGGTTTCTGTACTATCGCTTAGTACTTATAGCAGAAACAACGTTTGGCGAGATCCGCAGTTTTTATGGCAGGATGTAATAACAAAGGCTCCTAATAATGCACGGGCATATAACAATCTTGGAGTTGTCTTTAAAGAGAGAAAAAAATATGACATAGCTGTTGAGCTGTTTAATAAATCGTTAAAGGCGAATCATAATTATACCGCTGTTTATTTTAATCTGGGAGATGTTCAATATAGACTCGGCAATTATAAAAACGCTGTTGTTTATTTAAAACAAGCCCTGACAGGAAAGCTCAACCCACAATTACATCTAGATATCCTGAACAAACTTGGAAGGACATACAGTGCTATGGGGCAAACCGAGAAAGCCATAGAAATATTCGAGGAAGCTGTAAAATTATTCCCGTCATCAGTAGTCTTGCTCAATAATCTTGGTGTTCAATATATAAAAATTAATCAGATTGATTCTGCAATAGAAATATTTGAAAAAGCAATAAGTATAAATAAAAAACCTTATCTATTTAATAATCTTGCATTGGCATATGAAAAGAGAGGAGATAAAGAAAAAAGCAGTTTGTTGTATCAAAGGGCATTAGAATTAGGGAATAATGAATAAATAATGATGTATCATTGTGATTTACGATAAAAATCTTTTATCAAACAAAAAAAGCAAGATATAATAAACAATTATATTGATTTAAAGAGTGATAAGGATATAATTGTTAAATAAAAGGAGAATTAAGGTGCAAAGCAACTGGCGCAACAAAAATGTCTTTGTAACTGGGTGTACAGGGCTATTGGGCTCTTGGCTTACTGAAGAGTTAATAAACCTTAAGGCAAACGTAGTAGGTCTGGTGAGAGACTATGTCCCTGGGTCGAGAGTTTACAGAGATGGTCTTATAGATAGGATAAATATCATTTCAGGGAGTTTAGAGGATTACCATGTGGTTGAAAGAGCATTAAATGAATATGAGGTGGAATTCGTTTTCCATCTCGGAGCACAGACTATTGTGCCAATTGCGAATAACAGTCCGATCTCTACATTTGAATCAAACATAAAAGGAACATGGACTTTAATGGAGGCATGCAGACGAAATAAAAGGATAGAAAAAATAATCGTGGCATCAAGCGATAAAGCATATGGTGAACATAAAAAACTGCCTTACACAGAAGATATGCCACTAAAAGGAAGAAATCCATATGACGTGTCAAAAAGTTGTGCTGATTTAATTGCACAGATGTATTTTTATTCTTATAGTTTGCCTGTATGTGTAACAAGGTGTGGCAATCTGTTTGGGGGTGGAGATCTTAACTTTAATAGGATCGTTCCTGGAACTATCCGCTCTGTGTTTTACAATGAAAGACCGATTATTAGGAGCGACGGTAAATATTTGAGAGACTATTTTTATATAAAAGATGCGGCTAAGGCATACATATTACTTGCAGAAAAGATGAGTGATGATAATATCATGGGAGGGGTTTTTAATTTTGGAAACGACACACCAATGACCGTTTTAGAAATAACGAAGGAAATACTTTTATTGATGAACCGCCTGGATTTAAACCCAATCATATTAAATCAGGCTAAAGGAGAAATACGTAAACAGTACCTTTCCTCTGAAAAGGCAAGGGGAACTCTTAAGTGGAAACCGCTCTATTCTGTAAGTGAGGGACTTAAAGAAACAATTGAGTGGTACAATAAACACTTTGAGAATCTTGGTAAAAAAACATAATGGAACATTTTTATGCCTCGAAGTATCACGAATTAGAGGGAAACTATTGGCTGTTTAAGGGGCGAAGGGATATGATATTTAGGTTGATAAAAGATTATGACAGAAATGTTGATATTTTGGATGCTGGGTGTTCCGGTGGTGCATTGATAGGATTCTTAATGGCTAGAGGTTTTAAAAACCTTGAGGGTGTTGAAATTGATAAAAATGCAGTTGAAATTTGCAGGCAAAAAGGAATCAACAATGTCCGTGTTGCTGATGCAGAAAAAACAGGGTTCAAAGATCAAAAAATTGATGTTATTATTGCTTCTGATATTTTGGAGCATATTAAAGATGAATACAAAGCTCTTTCCGAATGGTACAGAATATTAAAGCCGAACGGTAAATTATTTATATTTGTACCTGCGTTTAAATTTTTATGGAGTGAGCATGATGAAATCAATCATCACTACAGGAGATATTCCAAATCAGGTCTGTGCAGAGTTTTAACGGAAAGTGGTTTTATAATAGAGAGAAGTTCGTACTGGAATTTCAGTTTATTCTTTCCACTAAGCTTGGTCAGACTCTTTCAGAAGTTTTTTTTGCAAGGAAGCAGGAAATCAGGGGATCAGTTACGCGAAGTAGGTTTATTTTTAAACAAGGCTTTAGAATATTTACTTAAATTCGAAAATATGATTCTATCAATAGGTATAAATCTAGCAGTAGGAATTAGTGTTTTTGCTATAGCGAAAAAATATGAGAAAGATTGACTTATTATCTATAGTTATTCCATGCCACAACGAGGAAGAGGTTTTAAGAGCAACTCACGATAGAATAACTAATGTACTTAAAAATTTACTTTCCTCCAGAAAGATTTCAAATTATGAACTGATATATATAGATAATGGATCAACAGATAATACTTTACAGGTCTTAAGGAACATCTTTGTTTATGACCCATATACTAGAATAATTTCTTTGAGACGTAATTTTGGTTTCCAGGGATCAATTTCTGCGGGTTTATTTCATTCTAAAGGGGATGCAGTTGTAACCATAGATGCAGATCTTCAGGATCCACCGGAGAAGATTGAAGAAATGATAACTTGGTTTGAACAGGGATATGATCTGGTTCTAGGTGTTCGTGAGGACCGATCTTCAGATTCATTCATAAAAAGATTCTTTTCTGAGAATTATTATAGACTGATGAAATTGATGGGTGTTAATATCGTATTCAATCACGGAGACTTTAGGCTTATGTCAAAACAATTATTACGAGAGTTTAACGCTCTTCCTGAGAGGAACCGTCTTATTCGGGCTATGGTTTTACAACTTGAGTCCCGATATGCTACCGTGTTTTATAAACGTGAAAACAGAAAGGCTGGACAATCAAAATTTAATATTAGCTCTTTATTTTCTCTAAGCATTGACGGGATTGTTTCATTCACTTATTTCCCTTTAAGATTAACCTCTATTATTGGTATATTTATATCCATGTTGTCTCTTTCAGGAGCGTTATGGGTTTTATATATTAAAATCTTTACTGATAAATTCATACCGGGTTGGGCTTCTACATTGCTCCCTATTCTGGCTCTTGGCGGTTTGCAACTCTTCTTTATAGGGTTAATAGGCGAATATATAGGTCGACTTTATGTAGAGATAAAACATAGGCCTTTGTTTGTCATTAGAGAAGAATTTAACCATGAGAGAAAAGATACCGGTTTACCAGAGAATTGAAAATATTTAGAAATGAATGGCGTTGCAAAAAACAAAGATTCTCAGCAAAATTCGCTGTTACTTGTTATAGATGAAAGCTAGCGGTGGGAACAATGCCATCTTTTTTCTAAAGAGAGGAGGAAAAGATGTCGAGGCTAATGAATCGCCAGCGAGGTAAGGGTTTTGCTTTGATTGAACTGCTTGTTGTTATTGCAATTATTACTATCCTGGCTGCAATAGCGATCCCCGGTTTTTTAGGTATACAAAACAGGGCAAGGAAAGGGGCGGTATTAAGGGCTGCTTCTGCCTCAGAGTCAGAATTACAGGCGTGGCTCCACTCAGCTTTAAAAGGGCGTGCTGATGGCACTGGAGTTCAAGGACAGCTTTATGAAGTTGATACTGATGGGGATGGAGTAATTCAGTCGGATTTCGATATGAATAATTCAGCACTCGGTCAACTTTTATTTTTGAATAATGGATTGTGCAGTCAATATGTAAATACAAAACAGACTGCTCAGAGAGAGATGTCTCCCTGGGGAACCACTCCTGGTTACTTGTGGCAATTTGGTGCCCCAGTTCCTGGAAAAATAACCTGCAGCAATGCTGCAGGTGGTGGTTTTATTAGACTCTTTGCACAGGATTCGAGTGGACAGGCCATTTACTCCAAGGACTTATATGCAGACTAATGAACGACCTATTAAATGTAATAAACGCATTATTTTCTGGACTAACAGTGCCTGATATTTTATAGAAATATTTCCGTAAATATTTTGTATAAAGAAATTCAACATAAAAATATAGCTATGAAAACAAAAAACATTCCCGTTGTCATTTTAGCAGGTGGTTTTGGGACAAGGCTTAGGGAACAAACTGAGTTTATCCCAAAGCCAATGGTACCAATAGGGACTAGACCTATCTTATGGCATATTATGAAGATATACTCTTTTTATGGATATAAACGTTTTATTATCTGTCTCGGATATAAAGGTGAAATAATTAAAGAATATTTTCTAAATTATAGAGCCAGAAACAGTGATTTTACGATCAATCTAGGTAAGCATGAAAACATTCATATCCATAATTTACATAGCGAGGATAACTGGGAAGTTACCTTGGCAGATACAGGGCTCAAGGCAATGACAGGGGCAAGGATAAAAAAGGTCGAAAAATATATAGATAATGACAGATTTCTTCTTACATACGGAGACGGTGTTGCTAATATTGATATCAAAGGACTTATGGATTTCCATTTGTCCCATGGGAAATTGGCTACAGTTACTGGTGTGAGACCACCATCAAGATTTGGCGAGTTGATTACCGAGGGTGACCGAGTTATTGAGTTTGGTGAGAAACCACAAGCAGGAAGTAGCATGATTAATGGTGGATTTTTCGTATTCAATAAAGGGGTGTTCAGTTACCTATCAGAAGATGACCAATGCATATTGGAGAGAGAGCCATTAGAAAAGCTGGCAAAAGATGGAGAACTCATGGTCTGTAAGCACACCGGGTTCTGGCAGTGCATGGATACGCTTCGTGACATGAACCTGCTTAATGAATACTGGGAAAGAGGGAATGTCCCCTGGAAGATATGGAACGAGAAATGAAATCCTTGAAAGGTAAAGTGATCTTGGTAACCGGCGCTAATGGGTTTATTGGTTCTCATCTTACCCGGAAACTTCTTGGAGAAGGAGCACAAGTTCATGTATTCCTTAAGAAAGATACTAATCAATTCAGAATCCAAGATATTATCAACGAACTGACTTTATGGTATGGGGATCTAAAGGATTACCAATCGTTATGTTCTTGCATAAGACATTCAAGACCTCAAATAATTTTCCACCTTGCCGCGCTAATTAATGTAAATAGGATACCGGAATTGATTGAGCCCATGATTGATATAAATATTAAAGGAACACTAAATATTTTACGTGGGGTTATTGAAGAAAAGATAGACTTGGAGTGTTTTATTAATACAGGGAGTTCAGAGGAATACGGTAATGGATTAGTTCCATTTAATGAGAATCAAAGAGAAATACCTGTTTCTCCATATTCGGCAAGTAAGGTTGCAACAACCTATTTTTGTCAGATGCTTCAAAAAAGTATTGGCTTGCCAATAATAACACTCCGCCCATTTCTGGTATATGGACCCGGTCAGGATACTCATATGTTTATACCTTCCCTTATTCAACACTGTCTTGAGGGAAAAGACTTCCCGATGACAGAAGGAGACCAAACAAGGGAATTCAACTACATAGATGATACGGTTAATGCATATACCCTTGCTGCTATTTCTCGCAATGCGATTGGAGAAGTTATTAATATTGGCAATGGTATCGAATACAGTGTAAAAGCGGTAGCAGAAAAGATTGTGCATATAATGGGAGATCCTATACGCTTACTTGTTGGCGCTTTACCAAAAAGACCTGGTGAGACCAAACATTTTTTCTGTAGCAATGAAAAGGTGAAAAAGCTTCTTGGATGGTCTTCAAAGATCAGTCTCGATGAAGGGCTTTCAAGAACGATCAATTGGTACAGGGATTTTTTTAAAAGGTATGGCCCGGGATTTCAAAACTGCTTTCCTATAAAACATACCTTAGCATGAGAAAAAAAGAAAATTCATATTCAGGGCCGGGCTTCTTTAATGGTTGTTGTGCTTATAGTTTCCGGTGTCCAATTGTTAATGCTCGGGATTTTGGGTGAATACCTCTGGAGGAACTTTGATGAATCCAGAAACAGACCTGGTTTTATTGTTGATAAAATGATAGGATTTAATAAAGAGAAGATTTGAATACTCAAAGAAGGAGGATTCTATGAATAAAAAAGGGATTACTCTAATTGAACTTTTAGTCGTTATAGGAATAATCGGCATCTTGGCTGTTATAGCGGTTCCTGCATATATTGGCCAGCAAAGGAATGCTACAAGGGCGGAGGCACAATCAAATCTTCAAAATTTAAGGCTATTAGAGGAACAATATTTTGCAGAACATGGATGTTATTATATGACAGGCTCGCCTGCTGCATGTGCAGATGCTACCAGGAATGGCGTTGCCCAAATACAATCAAATGCATCAGGAGATTTTTTTCTCAGAGGGTTCAGACCAGGGGACTCATTGGCTTACGATTATTCCATTACTACAACTGGTACTGCCTCGTGCTTTACTGCAACAGCTACAGGTAGAACAGGTACACGTGTATCCGGTGAAAGCATGGACATCAACTGCAATAATATAATGAGAGTGTTCTAAAAACAGAAACTTTAAGTATTATTTTCTAATGGCGGTTTATTTTTGAGTTATTTTACGCCCCTCTTTATTGAATATAGGCGAGTTTATTAAGCGGAACTTGTTCAGTATAAAACGTATTGTGGTTGAAATAACGCCCAGACCGTATTTTATACTCCTTGCAAAATTTATTGAAGAAGCGTCTTTGAAATATCTGGTTGGACAGCTTATTTCACCTATCTTGAATCCGAAATAGACTGCCTGTGCAAGAATCTCGTTGTCAAATATAAAATCATCAGAATTTTCTTCAAGAGGTAATGTTTCCAGAACTTCACGCTTGAAAGCACGGTAACCCGTATGGTATTCAGAAACTTTTATGCCGAGTGCCAGATTTTCAATGAACGTTAGCAATCTGTTTGCAATGTATTTGTATATGGGCATCCCGCCCTTGAGAGCATCGCCTCCAAGTATCCTTGAGCCCAATACAATATCATAATGGCTGGATACAATCATGGAAGCCATGGCGGTTAAAAGACGCGGAGAGTACTGATAGTCAGGATGGAGCATAACAACAATATCTGCACAGTGTCTCAGGGCTTCACGGTAACAGGTTTTTTGATTTGCTCCGTATCCCAAATTTTTGTCATGGATTATTGTCTTAATGCCTAATTTTTGGGCTATATTTGTGGTACGGTCGATTGAGGCATCATCAACAAGTATAATGTCGTCTATATATTCATGGGGTAATTCGTCGTAGGTCTGACGAAGTGTCTTCTCAGCATTATAGGCAGGCATTATAACGATAAGTTTTTTATTTGAAATCATTTAAATCTCTTATGTCTGCAAGTTATTGACAAAGGTACCCTCGATATATCTTTAGATAGCGGCAATGTAATTATTAATACAGCCATTATACTCTTTTCAAAAATATACATTATATATTGTATTGTACTTCTTGATATTTTTATCAAGTATTATAAACCCGAAAAGTGCAGACATTGCTTTCTCCTCGGTGAATCCGCTGAGGCGGACAAAAATTTATTTAACTCGATGAATTTATTGAGATTATCTTTATTTGTTCCATTGATAAAAATATTCCCTATACCATTAGTTAAAGGTACACTAAGGTATCGATCCCGATGCATATCGGGACATTATTCAATTGCATTATTTGGGTAAATGTAAAATACAGAAATTAAAGCTGTTAACCTGAAAATAAGGCATAGATAAAAATTCCATATGTAAGTTTAGCAGTATTTTCAAGACAGATTCTACAGATTTTTTAACTTTAATCTACCTTTATATAAAAATATTATGTGTTAAAATATTAAGATGTCCTACAAGGAACTCATAATTGAGGGGGCCCGGCAGAACAACCTCAAAAATATTAACCTCAAACTGCCACATAATAAAGTTATAACAATAACAGGTGTGTCAGGTTCAGGAAAATCATCTCTTGCCTTTGACACAGTTTTTGCTGAAGGCCAATGGAGATTTATTGAGTCTCTTTCAACATATGCAAGACTTTTCCTGGAAAAACTCGATAGACCTGATGTTGACGCTATTCATAATATAAGACCAGCCATAGCCCTTGAACAGAGAAATCCTGTTCGCGGTTCACGCTCAACAGTCGGGACTTTGACTGAACTCTATGACCTTTTAAGACTGCTTTACTCTAAAATCTCCAAACCTTTTTGCCCGCTATGTGGTGAAGAGATAAAAATATGGGATCCATCGCATGTTATTTCTGAGCTTATTGAGAAATACCGCGGTGAAAAGGCGATTATAGTTTTTGAGACCAGAGACCAAATAGATGAACTAAAAAAACGGGGATTCTACAGGGCATGGATTGACAATGAAGTAGTAGATTTCTCGTCATTAGTTACTAATCAACCCTTAATGGATATAGTCCTTGACAGACTTGTTATTAAAGACGAACCACGACTGTCTGATTCTATCGAAATGGCATGGAAAGAGGGAGAGGGTAAAATGAAAGTTATAATTGTAGGAACTTCGCAGACCCCGCAGTTTAAAGTTTGTGTTTTTTCTTCGGATAATACTTGTGAAAAATGCAATATAGAACTACCTAAGCCTTATCCTCTTCTTTTTTCTTTTAATCATCCGGTTGGTGCATGCGAATATTGTAAAGGTTTTGGCAATATTCTTAAATATGATGAGGATTTGATTCTTCCTGACAAAAGCCTTTCCTTATCGAAAGGTGCCATTGATCCTTGGAATAAACCTGCGTATAGATGGTGGAGAAAACAGCTTATTAAAAACGCTGACAAGGAAGGCATTGATACAAATATGCCATATTATGAATTAACTGAAAATCAGAAAGCCTTGCTTTTTGAAGGATGCAGCAGTTTTTATGGAATTAATGACTTCTTTAATGAGATGGAAAGCAGGAGATATAAACTCCACATAAGAGTTTTCATTAGCAGATATAGGAGGCCTGTTACATGTTCTCAGTGTAGTGGCAAGAGATTGAAAAAAGAGTCTCTTGCCTATAAACTTTCAGGTCTTGATATCGCAGAGCTCTGCAGAATACCATTATCAGAAATAATCAAGTTTTTCGAAAATATGGATATTTCTTTATTTCAAAGAGATATGACGAAAGAGCTTTTAAGACAGATAGACTTCAAACTCGGCTTCCTGAAAAGAGTAGGTCTTAATTATCTCAGTTTAAGCCGTGATGGGAGAACACTTTCAGGTGGAGAATATCAAAGAGTAAATCTTTCCAATCAGCTTGCCTCTTTCCTCACAGGTACACTTTATGTATTAGATGAACCAACTGTGGGGCTTCATGCAAAGGACACAAAAGTAATTGCAGACATTATGTCAGAGCTTTCAAAACTTGGCAACACTGTAATTGTTGTCGAGCATGACAGGGGGATTATAGAATCTGCTGACTGGATAGTTGAAATGGGGCCCGGAGGTGGTCATAAAGGGGGAGAGATTGTTTTCTCAGGGAATAAAGATGAATTCTTGCAAACTGATACTCTTACAGCGCGTTATTTAAACAGGATTAATAAAATAGAGGCACCTTTTGAAAGAAGAAGAAGCTCAGACAAAAAGCTTTCGCTTTATGGTGCTTCAGGTAATAACCTGAAATATGTTGATTTTGAAATTCCTCTGCAAACAATGATAACTGTTACCGGTGTATCAGGTTCGGGGAAAAGCAGTCTTGTTGTAGAAACCCTTTATAGAGCGTTAGCCAGAGAGTACAAGTCAGAACATGTCTTTCCCCTGCCGTATAAGAAGATTAGCGGAAGCCAATATTTACAGGGTGTTAAGCTTATTGACCAGACACCGATAGGACGAAGTCCGCGTTCAAACCCTGTTACATATTTAAAAATATTCGATGTTATAAGAAAACTCTTCTCAGAGCAGTCTGAAGCAAAAGCATACGGGTATAATCCGGGGTTTTTTTCCTTTAATGTATCAGGTGGCAGATGTGAGACCTGCAAGGGTGCGGGATACCAGCGGATGGAAATGTACTTTTTTGAAGACCTTTACATAAAATGCGAGGTATGTGGTGGAAAAAGATACAGACAAGAGGCACTGCGGGTTACATGTCGAGGCAAGAATATAAATGAAATTCTGAATACGACAGTGGATGAAGCCATCGATTTATTTCCGGATATCACCAAGATTAAAAATAAGTTATTACTCATGAAAGAGATAGGACTTGGCTATCTTCGGCTCGGTCAACCTGCAACAACACTTTCAGGCGGTGAGGCACAGAGGCTCAAGATATGTGATGAGATGATTAATACTCCTTCATCGGTTTTTAATAAAGAAAGAAGGAAAGAGATTAAAAAAGGTTTTTTGTATATCCTCGATGAACCAACAGTTGGGTTACATTTCAGTGATGTCAAGGCATTGTTGGATATACTACAAAGATTGGTTGCTTCAGGAAATACAGTACTTATAATCGAACATAACCTTGATGTTATTAAGGCATCAGACTGGATTATCGATTTGGGCCCCGAAGGTGGAGACAGTGGAGGAAAAATTGTTTTTGAGGGTACACCGGAAGATATAATCAAGTCAAAAGATTCTTATACAGGGAAATATCTAAGAAATTATTTTATCGAGTCATTAGTTGGAAATAGATACAATTGAAATACTATCAACAAGATTTATGAAAAAAGTTGTTTATCTTCTGCTAATTATCCTGGTTATGTTTGGCTGCGAAAGTAGAACCTCAAAGACAATACAAGCAGACCTCAAAGATGATACTTACAGACCCGCATATGGAGATACTTTGATAGCGGGATCTATAGGTGAGCCAAGTGTTCTGATTCCAATGCTTGCTGGTGATAGTGCCTCTCACGATGTTGCGGGGTTAATATTTAATGGCCTTGTCAAATACGATACAGACCTCAGCGTTATTGGTGACCTTGCTGAATCCTGGGATATTTCTCCTGACGGGCTTGTTATAACCTTCCACTTGAGAAAAAGTGTAAAGTGGACTGATGGGGTTGAGTTTACGGCTGATGATGTGATGTTCGGCTATAAGACGATAATTAATGAAAAGACTCCTACAGCATATCAGGGTGATTATCTTCAGGTAAAAAAGGCTGAGGTTATCGATAAATATACATTCAGGGTCACCTATGAAAAGCCTTTTGCGCCTGCGCTTTCTTCATGGGGGAATTTAGTTGTCCTTCCAAAACATCTTCTTGAAGGCAAAGAAATAACAAAGATAGATTTCGGGAGAAACCCTGTTGGTATGGGGCCTTACAAACTAAATAAGTGGACTGCGGGGCAGGAACTGATACTTGATTCAAATAGGGGTTACTTTGAGGCTAGGCCTTATATTGACCATTATATTTACAGGGTAATACCTGACTCTGCAACGATGTTCCTTGAACTCCAGGCAGGCGGTATTGATATGATGGGATTGACACCGATTCAATATACAAAACAAACTGATAACAGTTTTTTCAAAAATAACTTCCAGAAATTTCGTTATCCCGTATTCTCCTATACATATCTCGGGTTCAATTTAAAACATCCGTGGTTTCAGGACAAGCGGGTGAGACAGGCGATAGCCCATGCGATTGATAAAAGCGAAATTATAGACGTTGTTCTTTTTGGCCTCGGAAGCCCCGCAACAGGGCCGTATGTTCCGAATACCTGGCCGTATAATCCGAATGTGAAGAAGTATGAATATAATCCGGAGAAATCCAAGCATCTCTTGAAAGAGGCTGGATGGGTGGATACGAATGGTGACGGCATCATTGAAAAAGATGGTAAGAATTTTGATTTTACTATACTTACGAATATGGGGAACAATCTGAGAAAAAACACAGCAACCATAATACAGTGGAGACTTAAGCAGGTTGGCATTAAAGTAGAAATAAGGATGCTCGAATGGAGTACGTTCATAAATGAATTCATTGATAAGAGACGGTTTCAGGCGGTTATGCTTGGATGGAGCATTGGTATTGACCCTGACCAGTATGATATATGGCATTCGAGTAAGACAAAGGAGAAAGAGTTTAACTTTATAAGTTTCAATAACCCTGAAGTGGATGAACTCCTTGAGAAAGGACGCAGGACATTTAACATTGAACAAAGAAAAAAGGCTTATTATAGAATACAGGAAATACTCGCTTATGAATTACCTTACATCTTTTTATACGTCCCTGATGCAACTCCTATTGTTCATGTACGGTTCAGAGGGATAAAACCTTCACCGATAGGTATCAGCTATAACCTATATCAATGGTATGTGCCAAAAAAGCTACAGAGGCACAATATAATGGAACCTTAAATGTTTGCATATCTTTTTAAACGGCTGCTTGAAATGGTCCCGACCCTGTTCGGTATTACCCTGCTTTCATTTTTCATAATTCATCTTGCCCCTGGAAAACCTACAGATGTATTGACAGAGATGAATCCAAAGATTACACCTGAAGCTCGTGAGAGGCTCGAAAAGTTATACGGCCTTGATAAGCCAATAATAGAACAATATTGGATATGGCTGAAAAGGATTACAAAATTGGATTTTGGTGAATCCTTTTCTACAGACAGAAGACCGGTGATGGAAAAAATATGGGATACAAAACAACCGCTGTTAGAAAGGAGACTCTTTATAACATTTCTGATAAATATCCTTTCAATGTTTGTTATCTTTGTTATTGCAATACCTATCGGCGTATCTTCTGCGACTCGCCAGTATTCCTTTTATGATAAGATAACCACAACCTTTGTATTTATAGGATTCGCTACACCTTCATTCTGGCTTGCCCTTCTTTTGATGATTCTCTTCGGCGTATATCTCGACTGGCTTCCGATATCAGGGCTGAAGTCAATGAATTATGATTCCCTGTCTTTGCTTGGAAAGATATGGGACAGGGGGTCTCATCTCATTCTGCCAGTTTTTGTATCAGCATTTGTGGGACTCGCAGGGCTTTCACGATTTATGCGTAGCAGCATGCTCGAAGTAATCAGACAGGATTTTGTGACAGTTGCCAGGTCAAAGGGGTTACATGAAAAAAAGGTTATTTATAAACATGCATTTAAAAACGCACTTCTCCCAATTATTACCTTGCTCGGTCTTTCTGTGCCTGGACTCATAGGTGGAAGCGTTATAATCGAAAGTATATTCGGAATCCCTGGAATGGGACAGTTGTTTTACATGAGTGTCATGACGAGGGATTATCCTTTGGTCATGTGTATCTTAACAATTGGTGCGATACTGACACTTATGGGAAACTTAATGGCAGATATCGGTTATATGTTTGCTGACCCGAGGATACGGTCGAAATAAAAAAATCATGAGTATTTATTCACCAAAAAAATTGTTCTGGCAAAGGTTTAGGAAGAATAAACTTGCAGTTGCAGGCGGGATGATTGTTTTATGTTTATTCATTGCAGCTTTTCTTGCACCTCTTGTTTCACCTTACAGCCCGGATGAAATTGATAGAAAAGAGATCCTCGAACCCCCCAGCTTTAAGCACCCGCTAGGGACTGATGATCTCGGCAGGGATTTGTTAAGCAGGATGATATGGGGTGCGCGCATATCACTCGCAGTAGGGTTTGTTGCTGTTGGTATAGCGTCTCTTATAGGAATGATTTTAGGAGCTCTATCTGGATATTACAGCGGGTGGACGGAAAGGGTTATCATGAGGTTTATTGATATCATGCTTTCTATACCAACATTCTTTCTCATCCTTGCTGTTATTGCATTTGTCGGTCCAAGTATCTGGAACATTATGATAGTTATTGGCATAACGTCATGGATGGGAGTTGCACGGCTTGTGAGGGCTGAATTCCTGTCTTTAAAAGAAAGGGAGTTCGTTCTAGCTGCAAAGGCATTGGGAGCAACCGATTATAGAATAATCTTCAGACATATAATGGTAAACAGTATGGCTCCAGTACTGGTTTCCGCAATCTTAGGGATAGCAGGTGCTGTTCTTGTGGAATCAGCTCTAAGTTTTCTGGGCATAGGGATCCAGCCTCCGGATCCGAGCTGGGGAAACATCCTTACGTTAGGGAAAGACAATATTGAGATAGCATGGTGGTTGTCTGTTTTTCCTGGACTTGCTATTTTAATTACTGTCCTCGGATATAATCTCCTCGGTGAGGGGATACGAGACTCTATAGATCCGAGACTTTGGGAAGCAGACAGTAGACAGTAAGCACTTATTATGCTAAAGTTTTTTGAAATGCTTCATTACTTCATCTTTTGTGATAATTGTGTCAAGTTTATAACCTGAAGCCTCGACTGCTTCCCGACCGCCTTCCTGCCTGTCGATTAAGGATATTACTTTTATAATATAAAGTCCTTCTTCTTTTGACCTGTTGATTGCCTCAATGGTTGATTTGCCGGTTGTGATAACATCGTCAACAATTACTACCCTGTCGCCTTTTTTTACATTACCCTCGATCCACAACATTGTACCGTGAGTCTTTGGTTTCTTACGGACTACAAAGGCCTCAACGGGTTTTTCTTTGAGATAAGACGTATACGTTACTGCATATGCAATGGGGTCTGCACCGAGCGTGAGTCCGCCAATTCCTTTTATATTTATATCTTTTATTAGATCAAAAATAATATTCCCTATGAGATACATGCCCTCTGGGTGAAGGGTTATAGCCTTACAGTTGAAATAATAGTTGCTCTTTTTGCCTGATACGAGTTTAAAAATGGGCTTTTTACTGTATTTAAAAGCCTTTTCAATTATAAGTTGTATCAATCTGGTTTTCATATCGGTTTGAAAATACAACATAGAAATATGGAAGTCAACAAAATTGTAGTAGGAAATTTATCTTTAGAATAATAGGCATGATACATGTCTGCCATTTATTTCCTTTAATTCAGGTACGACTTTATCACATTGTTCAAATCTTTTAGGGCATCTTGGGTGAAAAGGACATCCGGGCGGAATATTGATAGGACTTGGTATGTCCCCCTTTAGGATAGGTTTTTTCCCTCCATCGGGTTTTATCTTGGGGGCTGAAGAAAGAAGAATAATGGTATAGGGATGAAGCGGATTATCGAAGAGGTCGTCTGCTTTTGAATATTCAACGATATTGCCAAGATACATAACAGCTACTTCATCACTGAAATATTGAACTACTCTTAATTCATGGCTTATGAAAAGGAAAGAGATATTCGATTTTCTTTTAAGTTCCTGAAGTATATTAAGTATCTGTGCCTGTATCGATACATCCAGTGCGGAAAGAGGTTCGTCGGCAACTATTAACTTTGGGGACACTGCAAGTGCTCTTGCAATACATATCCTTTGCCTCTGTCCCCCACTGAATTCATGGGGGTAGCGGTTTAAAATATCAGACTGAAGCCCGACACTCCTTAATAGGCTGATAACCTTGTCTCCAATTTCAGATTTTTGAACAACTCTGTGTATTTTAAGTGGTTCTGAGATTGTATCTAATACAGTCATCCTGGGATTTAATGATGCAAAGGGGTCCTGAAATATAATCTGTACTGATTTCCTGAATTCCCGTAGAGAGTTCCCTTTAAGTTCACCAATATCGGTTCCTTTAAAAAAAACCTTTCCTGAGGTTGGCGGAATCAACTTGACAACAAGTCTCGCTACAGTCGATTTCCCGCAACCACTTTCTCCAACCAGTGAGAAAACCTCACCGTCTTTAACAGAAAAATTAATTCCGTCAACAGCTTTAACGTATTCTTGTCCGCTGAAAAGCTTTTTTTTGACAGGGAAATATTTCCTTAGTGCGACTACATTAATGATGTCCATTTAATTTCCTCTGATTTTATACACCTTGAAAAATGACCTGGAGTAATCTCTCTTAAAGCAGGCTCCTCTTTCTGACAGGCCGGTATCATGTAAGGGCATCTATTTGAAAACTTGCAGCCGGGCGGCAGTTCATCAGGCTTTGGTACAGAGCCTGAAATAGGTTTTAAGGGAACGCCTTTTCTTTTAGGAAGGGATTCTAAAAGACCCATAGTGTAAGGGTGTTTTGGTATTTCGAGAAGATGAGAAACGTTAGAAATCTCAACAATCCTTCCTGCATACATTACAGCGGCTATTTCAGCATTTTCAGCAATAACCCCGATGTCGTGGGTTATAAGCAAAATGGCCATATTCCTTTCTCGCCTGAGATTCCTGAGAAGATCAAGTATCTGCGCTTGTATCGTTACATCAAGAGCTGTTGTCGGTTCGTCAGCAATCAGCAAGGATGGTTTGCAGGCTATTGCCATTGCAATCATAACCCTCTGTCTCATCCCGCCGGACATTTGATGTGGATACTCCTTTATCCGTACTTCAGGAGAAGGGATTTTAACAGCTTTCAAAAGTTCTATGGAACTATTCATTGCCTCTTTCTTTGACATGCCCATATGAGTTGTAAAAACCTCTGCTATCTGATAACCGACTGTTAGTACGGGATTAAGTGAAGTCATCGGTTCCTGGAATATCATTGTAAGTTCTTTTCCCCTGAGTCTTCTCAAAGATTCGCTATCAAGTTTCAGCAGGTTTTTGCCTTTGAAAATTATCTCGCCTTCTGCCACTGCATTTTGTGGAAGGATTCCCATAATTGAAAGGGCGGTAAGACTTTTACCACATCCGCTTTCACCGACTAGGCCGAATACCCTGGCCTCCTCAATATAGAAATTAAGACATGATATAACTTTTGTAGGCTTAACTCTTGATTTAAAAAAAACATCAAGGTCCCTTACTTCAAGGAGGGACACAGCAGACTACTTGTCCTCTTTTTTAAGAAGCCTGAGATATGCTTCTGCTTCTTTAAGTCCAGGATTGTGTTCAAGTGCCTTTTCCCATTCTTCAAAGGCAAGACCTATAAGGCCTTTCATATAGTAACTCAGGCCAAGTTGTATCCAGGCAGCTCCATAATTAGGATTTATCTCTTTTGCCTTGACAAAATGAACTATAGCATCTTCTATGAGCCCCTTGTTTCTCAAAGCCTTGCCAAGCATTGTGTGCACATCAGGAAGCCGATGGTACAGTTTTATTGCCTTATAGTATTCTTCTATTGCTTCATCATTCATGCCTAAATCCATGTAAATGTTCCCTAACTTATAGTGCTCATTGGCAAGCTTGCCTGCAACAAAGGGATCAATTGTAGCAGGTGTGGGGTGAGCAATCTGTGCTGCGACTGAAAAGACTTCTTGGGCTTTTTTAAATTCACCCATTTCATTGTAGGTGATAGCAAGGTTCAGTGAGGCTTCAGTATAATTTGGGTTTAATTGAAGCGCTTTTTCAAAATATTGAGAGGCCTGTCTAAGCTCACCATTGACATGCGAGATTATTCCGAGCTTGTTGTGTATGTCAGCAAATTTAGGGTTAGAGCTGATTATATCTTTGAGAATTGGCTCCGCTTCCGAGTATTTGCCCTCCTCGAAAAGCTGTGTTGCAAGCTCGTAGAGCTCTTGTGTGCTCTGATCCACAATGAGAAAAGTATAGGTAGTCCGGGAATTATTTGTCAAGATATACAGTAAAAACAGACTTTTAACTATTTTAAACTGCTCATCTGCAAAAATGCCTTTATTGTTTGAGAAATTGATAACTGCTTATATTCAAAATTTCTATCTGACCTTGAGAACGTTTTCTAACACAAACTTGTAATCTGCATATTTATCTTTCTTTTTAATCAACAGCCATTCTTTATCCTTGCCGTACATCTTTGCAAGGGCAAATGCTCCCTTAAGATTTTTACCGTAGAATACAATATCGAGTTTTCCCTGCTGCAGGCTTCCATCTGTAATTTCGAATTTACCTTTATCCCATATCAGCACAGTACCAGCGCCATACATCCCTTCAGGTATTTTACCTTCAAAAGTTGCATAATCGAGAGGATGGTCTTCTACCATAATTGCAAGCCGTTTTTCTTTTGGATTCATTGACGGGCCTTTTGGTATAGCCCATGATTTTAGTGCCTTGTCTATCTCAAGTCTCAGGTCAAAATGCAGTCTCTTTGCATGATGTTCATGAATAACAAATACTGGCATTTATACAATTCCCCTAAAATTATATAACAATATTCCATAAAACGTATTGAAAATAAATGAATAATAATGGATATTCCTTAGCCCGAATAATGCAGTTAGATTTTAAAGCTGGCAGACACATATGTATCTCTCCTCAGCGAGTCGCCGGGGCGACAAAATCTCTTGAATGCAGAATTTGCGCATACATGGTTATTTAAACGATATAAATGAAAACGTGCACATTATCTGAGTCATTAAACCGCTCACAAAGGTGCTGCTCAAGAGCCTTTGCTACACATATGCCTACCGTGAATTGCATTTGGGGTAATAGCATGCTGACAAAGTAACCAACATAATGGAAATTTGTTATACTCCTTAAAACACAAGGAGGGAATCATGGTTCAAATTACTTTGGCTTTGTTAGCTGATTGTGCAAACGTTTCAAGGGAAGGAAAATTAAACATAACAGGGATTTTTGACCGGATCAGTGCGCAAAGTCTCCCAGCTACACATCCACAAATGCAACTGGTAATGACACTTGAGGCAGATAGAGGGGACGCTAACAAGGAGCATAAGCTTGCGATTGAGTTGATTAATGCTGATGGAGTAAAAAAATTATCTATGGCAGGGGACTTAAAGTTTGGGTCGCCGCCACCTGGTGAGCAGGTGAGGATAAATCATATCATTCAATTGAATAATATAAAATTTGAGGATTTTGGAGTCTATGAATTTAAGATTCTCATGAATAATGAGGTCCGCAAGAGTGTTCCATTGCATGTAAAAGAGGTAAAAAAATAAGATTCTATTTAAAGGCCAAAAACTTTAAGAGAAAATATAACCTGAAAATCTCAATTTTTGAGGTTATAACTATGCATGTTAGATATGAAATATACTTTAAAATGAATTACTTGCTAAGATATTATCTAAATAAAGCTAAGAGACCATTAAAAGTATGGTACCCCCTGCAGGAATTGAATCCCGAAAGCATCGGGATTTAGGAAACCTATCCGAGGGATTTTACAAATGCTTGAAAATTCCAGATATGTGCTTGCCGATCAAAGTCTCAAGCGGTTTTTATGTTTCTATATAGTTTGATGTGTTTTGATACTTTTTGATATGCTCATTTCACGATTTTTTTCACGTAAGTTTTATCGCTTGATTTCATAGCCGGAGGATGAATTTCGCAATGTCTTGCAAAGAGGAATTATATAATATATACTTATAATATATATTTTTAGGGAGGTATGCTATGAAGACCGCCAAGCTTTTTCAGAATGGCCAGAGTCAGGCAGTACGGTTACCCAAGGAGTTCAGGTTTCCGGACGATCATGTTTTTATCAAGAAGTCCGGGAATGTCGTCATGCTTATTCCTGCGGGAGAATCATGGGAGTCATTGTTCAATAGCCTCAATAAATTCTCTGATGACTTTATGACTGAGAGAAGACAGCCAAGGCTTCAAAAGAGAGAGGATTTCCGATGAAGTTCATGCTCGATACCAATATCTGCATTTACCTCATAAAGCAGAAGCCTTCGAAAGTCCTTAAGCGGTTTTCAGACTGTTCAGTAGGTGATATCGGCATTTCTTCTATAACACTTGCTGAATTCCGGTATGGTGCTGCCAAAAGTCAGCATGTCCAGAAGAACCAGCAGGCCCTTGTAGAATTTACCCTTCCCCTTGAAATCGCTGATTTTGACGAGAAGGCAGCGGAGGCTTACGGGACTATCCGTGCTGCACTCGAAAAATCAGGTAAGCCTATCGGCTCTATGGATATTCTTATTGGAGGCCATGCCCTGA
>MHEF01000103.1:5852-7106 GCA_001805125.1 Nitrospirae bacterium RBG_13_39_12 | reverse complement strand
GATTGTGATCAAAACATCGTGATATTACATTGCAAGACTTGACCCTACTATCGTAGGACGTTTCTGGGGTGCATCAAGGAATCTTTTGATATTTGAGCTATACCAAAAAATTAATCATTACTATAAGCTTGATAGGATGATAAGGCTTATACGTAAATGGTATAAAGCTCATCTAAGGCAATTTGGAATAAAGTGGAAATGGAGAGGTCAAGGATTTACTGCTCTTGACGGAGTTTCACTCATAAAACAATTAATGTCATTGCTTTGTTGAGCTCATAAATAAATGTAAATAATATTTTCCAATTAGAGTTGTATAGAGCAATATTTATATAAAATTGCTCTATCTGCAAATGTTGCCTATTAAATTCAATACGATAAAGTTATTACTTATATAAGTAATAATACCATCTCTTTGTCATTTAAATGAAAATCTTGTATAAATCTTTCAATAAGACTTTTGTCAAAAGACATGTTAGGATAAAAAACCTTTAGAAGTGGTTCAACTGGGATTGATTTGCTCTCCAGTAATTCTTCTTTTATAACTTTTACATATGAATTGCCATAAGATACAAGTGACTTTGGGTTCTGCCTTTTCCAGATAACACCTTTACGAAGATCGCACTTGTTTTTGAGTTTATCTGGATTATTAGGGTGATAGATACAAGAAACAATGTTGCAATCTTGTTTTAAATCTCTGCCTCCCCAACATCCATATTTTCTACATTGTTTGAAATGCTCAATTGTCCTAATGCAACTATTCTTGTCATGGTATGGGTCATTCATCCAAGGATTACGAAAAGACCCAGAAGGCGTGATAAGATTGAAATGTTTCATAAAAGGGATAATATCAGAGGTTTTATAATTGCCTTTTGTGTTCTTAAACTTGTCAAACAGAAAAGTAAGAAAAGCGGGGTGGACAAAAGGAGACAGCTTTCTAAGATTATCAACAGATTGAATATTAGACATGTCTCTTTTAGACATGGAAGTTATAGTCGTTAAATCTTGCTTATTTGTTTGAATATTGTCAGATTCTTCTGTAATGCATAACTTTTTTTGTGGTAACCCCAATAAACGTCTTATAACGTCGTTAGGAGTAATCTCCTCAAATGGACGTGCAAGATCCTTCAATTTTTCATATACTTCTTGATCAACGGTAATCGTTTTCATATTAAATACCTCCTCAGTAAAAGTTATAGCTAAATAGTAATCTATTCAGCTGATAAAGTCAAGTATATTATTATCTGACAATAATAG
>MHEF01000103.1:0-5698 GCA_001805125.1 Nitrospirae bacterium RBG_13_39_12 | reverse complement strand
TTTATGGGTTTATCATATATGCCATATCTCAACAAAATACTTCAGTAAAAGATAATAGGCAATGATAACTGAAATCAATTTTACGGTGAAGAAAAAATTGGTAGGCCAATTGAGCTGCCTTGGAGCACTCAAAACAGGATCATTATTTGAGTCTGTAGATTTTATTTCATGGTGTCTTTGGAATAAACCCCATATGATAGTGCCTGCAATATAGTGCAAAAGGTCGCTTGCAAGAGAAATAGTAAAAAAGATTAAGGGAGAAATTAATTTAACTGGTACGGTTATCTGATTACTATTAACTGTCTTAAAAATCCATATGATGGCAATTCCAGCAAAAGAAAGCTGTCGGGCAACATTACTTGCTTTACCAGAAAACGTATAATACGTTTGTCTATAATCCTTTAAAGTCATATATTTTTATTTTGTCCTTTTACATCCTGTACTTTCTGTTCGGTTTGGTTTATTAACTTTCTTTTGTGCAGTCCTTTTTTTGGGGCCTGGAACAACAAACCTCCCAATTTTACTTTTTTTAGCTGTTTTGCTCTTGTTATTTATTTTGGTCATGATACCTCCTAAGAATACACATGAAAAAGTTAAAAAAATTATAACATAAGGAAAAAATTCCTATTGACAAATTTTAAATAGTATGCTTTAATTAGTACAAATGAAATGCTAATACATTACTTTTTTAGATAGGAGGGTTGGGACATGGCGTTAAAGAATTACTCAATAAGGTTAGATGAGGAAGAGTACGAAAAGCTGAGAAAATTTTTATCTGACTATGGTGATCCAGAGTTAAATATAGGTTTTGTAATGCGAACATATATTAAAGACCTAAATGAAGCGTTACCGCATCTAAAGAAATCTGATTTCGGTATCAGAAATAATTTGGCTTTTTGGGGGTCAATGTTTAGACAAGCTGCTAGAACATCACAAATCGAAAACATTATAAAAGGGGCTCCTATAGTTGAAAGAATAAAAAGAGAGACAAAAGGGAATAAAGATTAATTATGCCTGAAAAGCTTTTAGATTATAAACAACTTGCTGAGTTGACAGGATTTCAAGTGCAGACTCTGAGAGCATGGAAAATGCAAGGAAGAATTAAGCCGATTCCATTCAGTAGCCGTCCTAGATTCCCCGAATCATACGTTGATGAACTTCTGAAAAAGGGAGTGCCTCCAAAGAATGGCAATCTTTAAGAAGCTTAATAAATCCTAGAATCGTCATATTTATTGGATCGACTACTATGACGAAAACGGTATGAGAAAAAGGGAGAGTACCGGTAGCAGTTCTCATTCCTTTGCAAAAGAATATCTTACTAATAAGCTGGATGAAGTCGCTCACAGAAAAAAGCTCCCTGAGAGATACGTGCCTAAAATCAAATTCTCCGATTTTGTAGATAATGACTATATCCCTATCCATGCAAAAGGCTCAAAGTACGAGGCTAATATTAAGGGCATCTGTAATAAATTGAAAAAGTATTTCGGTGATAAGTTCCTGCATGAGATCAATTCCAGGATGGTCGAAATATACAAGAAAGAACGGATGGGGAAGGTTGCTGAAAATACGATAAACAACGAGCTTAATACGCTAAGCGGCATTTTCACTAAAGCTATTGAATGGAATAAGGCTTTAATAAATCCGGTTCACAAAGTTAAAAGATTCAGAATGAAGGAAAGAAAGAGGACTTTGGAGAAATGGGAGCAAAAAGCTTTGATCATTGCGTGTGATAAAGAGAAAAAAGCTCCATACCTTCAAGCAATGGTCATTTTTGATTTGACTACAGGGCGTAGGAAGGGAGAACTGTTAACCCTTAAATGGTCTGACATTGATTATGAGAATAATTTATTACATGTTAGAGCTGAAATTGCCAAATACAATAAAGATCGTTACATAGATTTAGGGATACATGCCTTGACTGTTCTGCGGTCATTACCCAAAAGGGGAGATTACGTCTTCTGTGATAGCAAGGGTAGCCCATTCAAAAATTTCAGACGTTCTTTTCAGTCTGCGGTTATAAGGGCCGGTTTAAAAGATGTGGTTATTCATGACTTGAGACATACTTTTGGTGCTAATTGTGTTATGGCAGGTATCTCTTTACCAACTGTTCAAAAGTGGATGGATCATGCATCCATTGAGACGACCATAAGGCATTATGGCCATTTAGTAAAATCATTTTTAAAAGAGGAGGTGAAAAAGCTGGAAGGAAGGATGGACACCTGTATGGACACTTGGTTAAAAGACTTTACGGAAGAGGCTTGTAAGTCCTTGAAAAATATGGTACCCCCTGCAGGAATTGAACCTGCGACACCAGGTTTAGGAAACCTGTGCTCTATCCTACTGAGCTAAGGGGGCACTGAATAGATTAAATTTCTAAATTTTAAATTCGAAACTCAATAAAGGTTAAAGGTAAAACCAGAAAAACTAAAACTCTAAAAGTTCGAACACCTTGTTTACTGCCTCAACTGCATTTTCAACACTGATGACACCTTTAATATCCCATGTCTTAATGCCTACAACTGGTTTCCCTATCTGCAGAGCAAATGCAATTTCTGAAAGGGTACCGTAGGCACCACCAACTGCTATTAATGCATCAGCTGTACGGGCTATAATAACATTTCTGCCGATTCCCAATCCAGTTGCTACAGGGATGTCAATGTACTGATTTGTGTCTTTAGAGTCATTTTGAGGAAGAATCCCCACAGTCAATCCGCCCTCTGATTTCGCACCTCTCGAAGCAGCTTCCATAACGCCTCCAAGGCCTCCGCATACGAGGTTGGCTCCTTTCCTGGCAATTAACCTTCCAACCTCTTCAGCTTCTTTAAGAAGCGCTTTTTCAGTTCTCCTCCCACCTACAACTGCAATTATTTTTTTCATTAATTATATCTTTGCGTGGATTGTCATTTTTTTCCCCTGATAGGTGTTTTTCAATTCGAACCTTTTTTCTATGTCTCTCAAAATCTCCTGTCTCATTTTACCCCAGTGCGGTGCTATAAGGATACTATCGGGTGCAGTCGCAAATAACCTCTGCAAGACTATTCGAGGAGAAAGCCTTTCTATGAATTCGGTAACAAACTCAAGATATTCTTCATATCCGAAGACATGAAATGGAGTTTTTTTGTATATAATCTCGAGAGGGGTATTTTTTATTACCTGAAGCTGGTGTATCTTGAGAAAATCAATCGGAATATGTGAAACCTCATCAGCAATTGAGAGCATCTCTTCTCTTGTTTCTGTAGGAAATCCAACTATAACATGTGCTCCAATAAATATCCCTCTTCCTTTTGTAAGATCAAGGGTCTTGAGAAATGTACTATAAGTATGGCCACGGTTTATGAATTCGAGAGTCTTTTCATATATTGATTGCATACCATACTCAATGAGAATAAAATATTTTTCTGATAGAGATTCTAAAAGTTCAATCTTTTCTTTATCTACAGTGTCTGGTCTTGTGCCTATTGCAAGCCCTATAACAGAAGGCTCGGACAGAGCCTCTCGATAGAGACGTTCTAATTCATTAACAGGAGCATAGGTATTTGTGTACGGTTGGAAGTAAACAAGAAATTTTTCTGCCTTGTATCTTTTTTTAATATGTACCATGCCGTTTTTAATCTGTTCACTTATAGAGAGACTAGATGTACATGAATTCGGCCTGAAACTATCGTTATTACAAAAAATGCAACCAGAAGTGCTGATTGTTCCGTCTCTATTCGGACATGTAAAGCCAGCATCTACATTAACCTTATAGACAGTGATGCCGAATCGTTTTTTTATGTATGATCCGAAAGAGTTATATCGCCTTATCATGTTTAATTATTTATTCTCGATGGTAATTCTGTCAATCACCAAAAAGATACAAGGACACAAAAATACAGTAAAACTATCGGCTTTTACTGTAGCCAATTTATTAAGTAACCGAAACTATTTCAACTTCTTCCCAATCTCCTCCCAGTCCTTCACTTCCTCTGCATCCTCTGTTTCCCCGAAGCTGAATGATTTAGGCTTGTATGTCTTTGCAGATTCAATAACAGATTGACTGCCGATTATAGCTTTAATCCTCAGGCCTTTTTCACTTATCTCATCAAATATTGCTCCTTGTCTCCATGGAATCACTGGTGAATCTATAAACTTATTCTCTTTAAGCCATAACTTTATGGTATTCGTACCAAAAACTCCTGTCTGAAGAAATACTACAGGAAACTTACCAGAGATTATTTTTATTGTTTTCTGACTACCTGTTCTAGGAGTTTTTGAAAATAGCCCTTCAAATAAGCTGTCTTCTATATCAATAAAAACAATACAGGCATCTTTTTTTAAGGAAAGAAGCAAACCATTGCTTTTATCACCGCCTGATTTTGCTGTTATATGGTATATACCGGTATATGATGGAATAAACTCTGTAAATGCAAGGCCATCCCCGCCTGATAAGGTTTTGCCGATTATTTTTTTATTGATATAGAATTCTACAGTCTCACCGCCTTTAGTGAAAAAATTCCCTCTAGTCTCAGCGGTGAGCATAACCTTCTTACCTTTGACTGAGATCATGTCATGGACAATTACTTCAGATAATACGATGGATGGGAAAATATACAGTAACAAAGTAGTGAGAATTAATATCTTTAAAGCTTTCATCGAAGGAGTTCCTGCAAGGCTGTTTCACATGTCATTGCGAGGAGCGCAGGCAACGAAGCAATCTCTGAGACTGCCACGCCCTTCGGGCTCGCAATGACAATGTAAAGTTGTGACTAAACAGTCTCTGGTGCAGCAGCATAGTATCCCTTCAACCCTTCAGCCAATTCACGTAGACGCTTATCAACTCTATAATTTACAGCACCCTCAGGATAGGTTCCATCTGGCTGTCTTTCTCCAGCAGGGACGCCTGTTAAGATCTCGATACCTTCATCAACAGTCTTTACCTCATAAATATGAAATTGGTTTTCATGTACTGCCTTAACCACATCCTCTCGCAGCATAAGATTTCTGACATTCTGATGGGGAATCAGAACCCCCTGTTTACCTGTTAATCCCTTTGCTTTGCATATATCAAAAAACCCCTCAATTTTTTGGTTAACTCCTCCAATGGGCTGGACCTCTCCTTTCTGGTTTACCGAACCAGTGACAGCTATCTCTTGCCTTATAGGAAGGTCGGAGATACTGGAGAGGATAGCATAGAGTTCTGTTGAAGAGGCACTATCTCCCTCTACCCCCGAGTATGATTGCTCAAAGCAAATGCTTGCTGACAGAGACAGAGGTTTATCCTGGGCATATTTCCATCCCAGGTAGCCTGATAGAATAAGAACACCCTTATTATGAATGGGCCCGCTGAGCTCAGATTCTCTTTCAATATTGATTACCCCCTGTTTCCCTAGAAAGGTTTTGGCTGTAATTCGTGAGGGTCGACCAAAACTGAATATTCCAAGGTCGTAAACGGACAATCCATTAACCTGCCCAACAACAACTCCTTCGACGTCAACCATAATAGTTCCATCTGTAATCATCTGACGAATGCGTTCAGCTACAAGGTCTAATCTGTGAATCTTTTCATTGAAAGCCCTCTCAACGTGTTCTCCAGTTATCATGTTGCTTTTAGAGTCCCTGGCCCAGTAGTCAGACTCGATAAGCAAATCTCTTAAAGGGCCGAATCTCGCAGACAATTTCTTCTGGTCACCAGCGGTCCTGACTGCGTATTCAATAACCT
>MHEF01000102.1:25068-39163 GCA_001805125.1 Nitrospirae bacterium RBG_13_39_12 | reverse complement strand
ATATTTAGTATTATCCCTGATATGATAATTATAATATAGGCATATATGCCTATCAGCAAATGTATTTTTCGGGTTAAGCAACTTCTATCTTGTTTCGCCCTTTTGCTTTTGCTTCATACAATGCAAGGTCAGCCGTATTAATCAGTTTCTCAGCAGTATCTATAGAAGGTTCCGGTATATTGGCAAGACCTATGCTTACTGTAATCTGTCTGTTAATGCCTGAAAATTTGTGTTCTGAAATTACCCTTAGTATTCTTAATGCAGCCTGTAAGGAAGCCTCCTTTTTTGTTTCAGGTAGCAATACAATAAACTCTTCTCCACCCCACCTTGCCACAGTATCTATTTCTCTTATGCAGTCTTTTATTACCTCTGACACTTCCTTGAGAACAACGTCCCCGGTATGGTGGCCGTATTCATCATTAATCTTTTTAAAATAATCTATATCTATCATTAAACAGGAAGCAGGGGAAAGATACCTTATTGACCTGTTGAACTCCTTTTCCAGAGTAGTCTCGAAATGTCTCCTGTTAAAAAGCCCTGTTAACGGGTCTGTAATAGCAAGGGATTCAACTCTTAAAAGTACCTCTTCCAACTGGCGGTTCTTTACTCTAAGCTCGTCCTGTAATGCCTTGGTTCTTAAACAGGCATATATCCTTGCATTAAGTTCTATTTCATTATATGGTTTATGCAGATAGTCATCAGCACCTGCTTCCAGGCCTATAACCTTCTCCTCAGTAGAACCTTTCACTGTTAAAATGATTATGGGAATGCCTTTGGTGTCTTCATTATTTTTTAACCATCGTGCGACCTCATTGCCATCAAGATCCGGGAGAACAAGGTCAAGCAGTATAAGATCGATGTGTTGAGTTTTTGCTGTTTTTATAGCAGATTTTCCATTTTGAACCCATATAACCTCGTAGCCGCTGGTTTCTAAATAATCTTTTGTAACCTTGGCCTGGATTGTATCGTCTTCAACAAGAACTATTTTTGCCTTCGACATTCAGCACTTTCCCTTGCTCATATATTGCTTTAACTTATTATTTTAGCTTTAATTCAGGATCGGTGCAAAAAAATCGATGTCCGGAGAAAATGCCATCCATGCGATTTTCTATAATTATAACATCGTGTTAAATAAATTACATAAAATTCATATTAAAGTTCTTTAACAGATGAACCTCCTGAGAAACATGTATCGCAACATGTTATAATTTCCGAAATTATCAGCAAAAAGAACTGAGAGATTATAATTGCAGGATTATAATAAAGCTTTTATTCCACATAAAAAATAGTGAAAAAAATATTTACCCTTGGAACCAGCAGAAGGAGCGAAGAAGATTTTATAGAGATTCTTCATGCTTATGATATTCAATCACTGATTGATGTCAGAAGTTATCCAAGAAGTAAAATGCCGATTTTCAGAAGAGAGAACCTTGAACCATTTTTAAGCCTTGAAAAGATAGAATATCATTTTCTCGGGGCGGAACTGGGAGGGTTCAGAAAAGGCGGATACATAGCGTATACCATTACAGAAAATTTCAGCAAGGGGATTGATTTGCTGGAATCCATTGCAATTGCTAAAATCTCAGTCATTATTTGTGCAGAACGGTTCCCATGGAAGTGCCACAGGAAATGGATAGCAAGAGAAATGCAAAAAAGAGGGTGGGAAGTAGAACACATTATTGATAAGGGCAAGGTTTGGATCCCGAGGTAGTTTTTAGGTTTTTACTGGCGGAGGGGCAGGGATTCGAACCCTGGGTGGAGTTGCCTCCACAACGATTTTCGAGACCGTCCCATTCAACCGCTCTGGCACCCCTCCATCTTTAGAAATCCTGAAATCCAGGCTTCTATCCGCACTCGTCGGATTTACCTGAGGCGGAAACGAATACAAATTTCAAATATAAGATTCTAACATTATCTCAGTATCTTGAAAAAACGCTGTAATATCCCAGCACACTCATCTTCAAGAATGCCTGAAACAACTTCTACCTGGTGATTAAACCTTTTGTCTGATAGAAGTTTATAAAGGCTGTCAACAGCCCCGCCTTTTTCGTCCCTGCATCCATATACCAGCCTGCCAAGCCGCGCATTTATCATTGTGCCTGCACACATAATGCAAGGCTCTTTTGTTACATAAAGTGTTGCATTTGTAAACCTCCAGCTGCTGTTTTCATCTGTGACGGACCTGAGCGCAATAATCTCGGCATGGGCTGTCGGGTCTTTCGAAGTCTCCCTGTTGTTATGTGCTCTTGCAATAACCTTATCATCCTTTACAAGAACTGCTCCCACAGGAACCTCTTTTTCAATAAAAGCAAGGTTAGCCTCTTCAAGTGCGAGCTTCATGAAATAGATATCGTCTTCCTTTGGCATGTCTATTATTCTATAGGAAGGCTTTGAAAAAATCATGATTGGATAAAATAAAAGCTGGAGTTGTTTTTATAAATGTAGCTAAAATAAACATTAAATAAACATGAAAAGTGATGATTTAAAATTCTTCAAAAAATGGTTCTCCGATTACTGTAAGTCATTCTATTCATCAGATATTGATGATCAAAGGAATATCCATCTTAAGGAACAGCATACACACGATGTTTGTAAGAACATAATTAAAATATCTGAAGGATTATATCTCGGCAATGACCAGATAATGTTAGCTGAGACAGTTGCCCTTTTCCATGATATAGGAAGATTCCCGCAATATGCAGAATACAAAACATTCAGGGACAGCATCTCTGTCAATCACGGGCTTCTTGGAGCAAAAACAATCGTTGAAAACAAAATCCTTCAAAATCTTTCTGTTGATGAACAGGAATTGATTATACGTTCGGTTAAATTTCACAATGCCTTTTCTGTACCAAAAAATGAAAAAAAGGATATTGTGTTTTTTATAAAATTAATAAGAGATGCAGACAAGCTTGACATATGGCGTGTATTTGAGGAGTATTACGAAAGTCCCGATGAAAAAAAGGCATCGGCAATCGGTCTCGGGTTGCTGGATATCCCTGAATATTCAGAAGATGTGCTGGCATGCCTTTATGAGAAAAAGATTGTACCGCTTTCAAAATTAAAGACATTGAATGATTTCAGACTGTTGCAACTGTCATGGATATATGACCTGAACTTTAATCCCTCCTTCATGTTGCTTTTAAAAAGAGATTATATAGACAGGATTACTGCTAAACTTCCGAAAACAGAAGACATTAAAACAATATCAGCTTCTTTAATGGAATTTGCGCTTTGCAGAAAGAATCAGGAAGAGTAGATTGTTTAAATAATAGTTGTTTGCCTTTTAAATTTGAACGACAGCTTGCCAATGTATTTGTTTAAAGGGTTCGATCTCTTGAGGAATGGCAGCAAGGTCTGTCTTCGAGTACCGAGTTTTTTTATCTCATTGATAAGTTCTCTGTTCACATCGTCAATCTCAAGTCCTTTTTTAAAAGAAGCGTAAGCCTCTTTCCTTTTGCTGGCTGCAAGATAGGCTTTCCCTAGATTCAGATACAGGATAGGGAAGAAAAACTCCTCACCGAATGGCACCTGCTCTTTAAGAACCTTGAAGGCATTTCTGCAGGTGTTAACTCCTTTAGAATATTTTTTATTTACAATCGCCTCAAGACAGCCCTGATATGAACAGATAAAAGGGTTATTAGGGTAGTGGTACATGGCGTTGGTTAATAACTGTAATGCCTCTTTTTGATTGTTGCTCCTGAGAAGCGCTTCTGTTTCTTTGATGTAATCCTTGCATGTTATGTTCTGTGTGATTTTTTCAAATTTCAGAGCCTTTACTGCATATTTTTGCTGTCTTTGCATAAGATCTATTATTTTACTGTTAAAATCAGGCTTATCCAGTATATCCCTGTAGCCAATCTTATGTGAGGAAACGACCGCCCCCTTATGATATATCCGGGTTATTATAAAAGGATTTTTAGTCCCGAGATCTTCAGAGTCTATAAGGTATGTTTCTCCTGCAAGGCTAATTTTCTCGCTGAACTCTTTGCGAAGTTTGGAAGTAATTTTAATCTGTTCTTTGTTCATTTCTGGAATAATATAATACAGGTTTTTAACTGTTCCCTGCAGATAATATTATAACAGACATTGCTTTATTTGAGGAACTATCAGGACATAAAGACATTAAATAGAATTCTCGATATGCACTTCTTGAGACATTTTATAAAGTTAGCGCTGTGAGAGTATTATGCCAAAAAAAAGGAGTGAGGAAAGTATAACTGCCGATTTTAATTGCGATAAATTAAATTATACAGAACATGAGGTATAAAACTTATTCCCTTTTTATATCTATTTGAAAGTATTAGATATTTTCAAGCGCGCCCAGAGGGATTCGAACCCCCGACCTGCGGATTCGTAGTCCGACGCTCTATCCATCTGAGCTATGGGCGCACTGGTTTGCTGTTTATGATACCATAGCAATAAGCATAAATGCAGAGGATTGTTTGGTTTTGGTATTGGAAAATATACTTACCAATAATGGCTTTGAAATGGATGAGAATCCGACTTTGTTAACTGCACACTCTGCGTTTTATTCTAAATGCAAATAGAACTCTTTCGGCCTAAGTTCTTTGAAATCCTTTTAGGTATTCTTTTAACCATTTATTTTGTCAATTGCTTCTCTTGCCCACTGTCCCAGAGTTTTTTCGTAGAAATTTCCTTCTATATAAATATGCACTGGTTCTTTACGTTCTATTAATTTTTCAAGAAATGGAAGAGCAGGTCTAAACTCAACTTCTCCCATAGCCCATGCTGCTAAGCCGAGGGTTTCAGCATCGTCAATCTGAAAAACTGCTAAGACTTTGTCCTGAAGAAAAATTACAACTCCGGCTCCCAGTTTACCAATTCTGCCTAACCCCCACAGCCCCCCTTTTACTAATGGAGGTTCATCAAAGGTGTGGGCAATCATCATGCTTCCATATGGGTCAGCCAGTTCAGGAATGTTGAAAATAATTTCAGCAATAGTTTGAGAGGCGCTCCAGCCAATCCCGCCTGACTCATCTGTTATCGACCAGAAAAGTGTTCTTATGTAGTTCCTTACTTTCTCTTTTCTTCCCTTCTGCCACCACAACTTCATAAGTTTACCCACGGTTTCAATGGCAGCCCAGCGGATTCTATCATCAGTATCGTAAAGTCGGAAACGAAGTGCATGCCAGAAATGCCTGTCTTTCTCACATAGATCTACCAGCCTTTCTTCGTCTCTTTGTTCAAGAAGGTTCTTCACGTGTCTCTTTAGCGATTTGTCCATTTTTTAATTTAACACATATTCCTGATATGAATAAAAAATGTATTTTGTTATATTTGTTTATGGCTGATGAAAAGATTAAGGTAGTTGCCTATTCAGGATATAGGGGAGAAGAGAGACCCAAAGCAATTTTTCTTAAAAATCAGGAGATTGAAATCATTGAAATCCTTAGCCTATGGGTCGAAGAGGGTATTAATGATAAGGCAAGAAAGAGATATTTCATAGTTAAAGAGAGAGGAGGAAGCATTCAAAAGATATATTACGATGAAAAGGCAAAAGAATGGTTTTTAACCAAGAATTAAGGAAATTACAATAAAGCCATAAAAGCGGGTACAATGAACATTGAATTTTTCACGAAAGATCAAACTCTGCAATAACCAGGGGATTATTTACTTATCCAGTCTTTAAGAATTCCTAATCTGGCACGTAAAGAATTAACGTTAAAGCTCGCAATTTTCATATTCTGGTATCATTTCATGGTTACGATCGTAACCCCTCTATCGAACTGACTTTTGGTTCTGTGCCGGGTTACGAGTGGATGGTCGGCAAGGTAATTTTGCACTGCCTTGAGCAGTGCACCAGTACCAATTCCATAAATGATGGTAACCTCTTCAAATCCAGACAGAGAAGCATGATTAAGGAATGGTTCAAGTCTTGACAGAGCATCATCAACTCTTAAACCTACAAGATTTATAACGGATGGAAACTCCTCTTCTTTCTCGTCAATCCTCTCACGAACATTTGTTAAATCAGGCAGTTTCCCTCTCCTGTAAGTGATCTCTGATATCGGAATTTCCAGATCCCTGTTCCCAGAGATTACTTTCAATCGTTTATGCTGTCTATCAATTTTTGCCACAAGTGCATCGTATCCGATAGACCTTACAAATACCGTATCACCTTCATTTATTTCATCAATTGATAGTGAAGTTTCTTTATGGAATCCTTTTATTTTTTCTTCAAGTATTTTCTGTGTTTTTTGAATCTTCTTGATGGATTCACGTTTTTTCTCTTTTTTTGCCTCTTCGAGGATTGCATATATTTGTCTCTTGGTGTCCATGACAATATTTAGAGACTCTTTGTATGCTTTTTCAAGCATTCCCACTTCCTGTCTTTCTGCATCTGCAAGCCTTTCTTTTAAAATTCTTTCTTTCTCTTCGATCCCGGATTTCTGTTTATTTAAATCCTCAAGTGCATTTTCATACTTGAATGTTTTTTCTTTCAGTTCTGACAAAAGATCATAAAATTCCATATTCATATTGCCAAGCATCTCTCTTGCAAAACCGATGATTTTTTCAGGTAAGCCGTATCTTCTTGCTATCTCAAGGGCATGAGATTGACCCGGTTCCCCCACGTTCAGTTTATATAAAGGGGTAAGAGTATTCTGATCAAATTCCATGGACGCATTGATCATCCCTTCTGTTTTATATACAAAAACAACGATATCTGTGATATGCGTGGTTGCAAAAACAAGGGGACCTTTTTCTTTTAAATCTCTTAATACTGCACAGGCAATTGCGGCACCCTGAACTGTCTCTGTACCTGTACCCATTTCGTCCATCAGTATAATTGTCTTTGAATCAGTTTTTTTCAGTATCTGTGAGATGTTGGAAACATGAGCAGAAAAAGTTGAAAGGCTGCTTTCTATTGATTGCTCGTCTCCTATATCAACGAGAAGTTCATTGACAATTGGAAAGGTAGATGAAGAGTCAGCAGGAACAGGTATCCCTGACAATGCCATAATCAGGTTCAGCCCAACAGTTTTGATGGTTATGGTCTTTCCACCGGCATTAGGGCCTGTTATCACCATCACTGAGTTTTCCCCTCCGAGGCTTAAATCAAGGGGGACTGCCTTTTTTATAATGCCCTCCTTCTCCAATATAATCAGAAGCGGGTGTTTTGCCTTAACCAGGTTTATAACGGAAGAGTCATTGATTTGCGGGATGTCCATTTTAATGAGGTCACTGAACCTTTCTATGCTGTTTAAGACGTCAAGGTAGACGATAATGCTGTACTGCGTTTTGATATCATCCAATACCTTTCTTATTTTATGGCAGATGTACCTCAATATGCGTATCTCTTCTGCCTTCTCTTCTGCGATGAGATTTTCTAATTCATTAGAAAGCCCTATTATCTCCAATGGCTCCATGAATGCAGTCTCACCTGATTTTGATACATCGTGCACCACGCCGGATACCTGTCCCTTTGAATCCATCCTTACCGGAATGACCCACCTCCCTGCTCTTTTTGTAATAAAGTTGTCCTGTAAAAATGGAGTCATTTTTCTGTCCTTTGTTATTTCCTCGAGTCTTTTGTTTATTTTAAAATCCAGTTTCCGTATCCTTATTCTTAAGTCAAATAGCATAGATGAAGCATTGTCAAGGATATTCCCTGAACCATCCAAAGATCTTTCCATAATATCTGTGATTTCCGGGAATCCTGTTAAATGTTCTGTCATTTTATTCAATAAAGGCAGGTCATATCTGTTGCGTATCTGTGAGGATACATCATAAATAATTTGAAGAACAGGCCAAAAGGCTATCAGTTCGATGGGTTCAAGTACCGAATCTTCGGGTTTTAACTTTTCGATAAGCTGGTATATATCCTGAAATTGAGATATCTTCAGGGGTGTTCCCTCCTGAGAAAGCTTCTGAATTTCCATTATCTGTCCGAACCTCTTTTCGATATCTTCTCTGTTATATAAAGGACAGATTTCAAGGATAGATTTTAGTGAGGCATCACTATTGGAAAATTTAGAAATTGCATTCAGGATTTTATCGAATTCGAGTGTTTGTAGGGACTCTTCTCTTATCATGTAGATTCTTGCTTGTTTATCTTATGCTTCATTTTCGTTATTTTTGTCCGTATCGGGTTCTTTGTCATGATAAATCTCCTTCCATCTTTCTCTGAACCACTTCATAATACTGTCATAAGATGGTGGAGTTATCAAAAATACCTCTATATCTTTTGGAAACTGAAGCTTTACCCTATCTTCATCCCTTATAATAAACAGCCCTGCTTCCTCTTCGGACAGGTTACTTTCTATCACGTCCAGTATGTTTTGAAGTCTCTTGTTTAACATTTCTGTATATAGCTCGAGCACCTTATCAAAAACCTTTTTCGTTCTTACCACTCTTAAACAGTTGCCCCAATCTATGAAAGGACCGAGAATTTCTTCGTGTTCAACAGGTATAAGAACAGCTCCTTCTTCGATCTTTCCCTTGATTATTTGAAGTGCCCGTTCATTGATTTTAGCTAACATATTTAGAGCTTCTTCCCCTTGAGCTAAGATGTTTTCACAAAATATCTTTTTTATCTTTCCTATACTTTCAAGTTTTTTCATTTGTTTATTCACATCATCCCAGTATTGATTAAAGAGCTCTTTGTATTCATCTGTTGCATCCTCAAGAGGCAGAACATTTGACAAGCAGTAAAGTTTTCTTTTTCCGGAAAAGCTTTCTGCTGCCGGCTTTTCTATTTGTCCTAATTCAACCACATGATCCTCCTTGATCATCAACCCGAAAAATGCAGTTAGATTTTAAAGGAGGAGGACTCAAGAGCTTTTGCTACACATATGCTTACCGTGAAATGCATTTTGGGTTAATAAGCTTATAGTTTTTTATTTTTTTAAATCACCTTCAATATCATGTTAATTTGCTATATTTGGGGAAGGTACCTAAAAAGATTATAATTTTCTGTACGGTCGTCAACAAAATGCAAAGCAAATATATCACGGAACAGCATTACAGTCTGCATTATATTGCCGAATGAACCAGCGGACCGGCTATTCTTATCTTTAAAGGATTTATTTTAAAATATTTTTACATGCCATAAGAGTAAAATGTCTTACAGGACATGAGAACAAAACTATCAGAACTTAATTTTCTAAAACTGAAACATAACATTAAACTGAAATGGATTAAGTCGTTTGATTATCCTTTCTTTACACCCTCCTTTAATGTGATACCGTATCTTGCATGCTCAAAAGGATGTATATTGGGTACCTTTTCGAACAACCACCCCCATTGTTTTCCAGGAGCAGGGAATATTTGTTTATTATTTTCAAAGATTTTTATCGCTAAAGCAGGATTATTGGGTGTATTTGATAAAGATGTCATTGTAAGGCCTTCCATCTTAAAGTCCGGGAGATATTGACCGACAGATATTTTAATGTTGGAATTAGGTACATTAAAATCGCTGCCAAGCTTTACTATGTACTCCTTTCTTGTCTTAGCGACCTTGTCTTCTAAAATTAATTTTGCAGAACTCCATTTCCCTTTAATAAAATCAGGGACTACCACCTGTGACTTACCAGCAGGCATCGTAAAAGGACCTGCAGCTCGCTGTTGGTTTCCCGGTGACATCGGACCCTGCATCATCGGACCAGGTGGCATCTGCCCCGGGGGCATTTGTCCAGGCGAAACAGGTACCTGTTGTAATGGTCCTGTTGCCTGTGGAGTAGGTGGCTGATTTTCTTTCTTCTCACATGAAATTACCAAGAGAGCCAGTACAAAACATAATGTTAAAGCTAACAACTTTTTCTTCATAAAATCCTCCTCTTTTTCTTAAATTGTCAAATAAATAGTTCTAATCCATATTATTATTTACAAAGCCAAATATATACAAGTAGAAAAATTTTTCAGGCAGTTTTGGCTGATATGAACATGGATAACCGGGAATACTGTTCCCCGCACGCCAAACTTTATGAACAATATGTTTCTACTTTTAATCTTTTGCTTAACAATAGTCAAATATCTTTACCTTTTATGGCGGAGAGGCAGGGATTCGAACCCTGGGTGAGGTTTTATCCCCACAACCGCTTAGCAGGCGGCTGCCTTCGGCCAGCTCGGCCACCTCTCCTTAAGCAGTATTATAGTAACAACTCAAATTGAACTTTGTAAACTGACATATATATATTATCCCGCATTATTCGTAATTTTTTATAAATTCACCAAGGATAAAATACTATCGCACATTATAGTCCCTGTGTATTAATTTGCAGACTTAAAAAAGTCCGTATTTGCTACTTATAGACAATAAAAAAAATACATAAACTGAGCCGAAAAATGCAGACATTGCTCATAAATTTATTTAACTCGATGAATTTATTGAGATTATCTTTATTTGTTCCATTGATGAAAATATTCCCTATACCATTAGTTAAAGGTACACTTCCGCCCTCAGGCGGATTCCCGCCTCGGGCGGGTCGCCGAGGAGACGCCGAGGCGAAAAGGTATCGATCCCGATAGATATCGGGACATTATTCAATTGCATTATTTGGGTTAAACTAATTTATTTACGAGGTAAGCTGCTTGATATTTAATACTGAATAATGGAATGTGCCCCGGTCACATTAGCAAATGTCCCTATGCACAATATTTAAATCTATCGGATGTTTTTTAAGATAGCTCTGCATTTTTTCCACAATCGCCGGGGAACGATGGGTTCCTCCTGTGCATCCGATAGCAATTGTCAGATAAGATCTTCCATCTTTTATGTATAGAGGGATAAGAAAATCCATTAAATCTTTAATTTTACGCATAAACACCTTTGTCGCTTGCTTTTTAAGTACGTAATCAGAGACATTTTTATCTGTACCTTTGAGTGCTTTTAGTTTTGGTACAAAGTGCGGGTTAGGCAGAAACCTTACATCAAAAAGCAGGTCGATGTTCTGTGGTGTTCCGAATTTAAAGCCGAAAGAAAGAAGCACAACTGTCATCATTTTTTTCCCCTTCTGTATCCTGTAAAGAGACGTAAGAAGCTGTCTGAGCTGATGAGGGGTAAAAGAAGAGGTGTCAATGATTCTGTCAGCAGCATCCTTCAGAAGAGAAAGTCTTTCCTTTTCGATCTGGATCGCTTCATCTATATTCCCTCCGAGTGGATGTGGTCTGCGGGTCTCTTTAAATCTTCTAAGCAGCGCTTCCCTTTCTGCCTCGAAAAAAAGAATTTCTGCCCGGTATTTATTTTTAAGAGTGTTTAGTACCTCACTTATTTCAGATAAAAATCCTTTTTCTCGTATATCAATACCTATCCCTATTTTCTTTATCTCACTGTTTTTGGATACGATTGAAACAAATGAGTCGATAAGTGTGATGGGAAGGTTGTCAACACAAAAGAAGTCAGAATCTTCAAGAGCTCTTAATGCAACGGTCTTGCCAGATCCGGAAAGACCGGTAATGATAACTATCTCCGGTAAACCAGACTCCTTGGGGTTTTTCATCTAACAGGCTCTATGAGTCCAAAATTGCCATCTCTTCTTCGATATATGACATTTATGTCCCCGCTGTTATCATTTGTAAAAACGAAGAAGGGTTTATCAAGCAAATCCATCTGCATGGCAGCTTCATCAGGGCTCATCGGTTTCAGCTCAAAACGTTTATTTTTTATAATCCTGCCAACCTCAATGATTGGTGCACCCTCCGTATTTATTGTGCCTGCTTTCCCCTCAACTTTTCTATGCGAAACAAGTTTTTCCTTGTACTTCTTTATCTGTCTCTCGAGTTTCTCGGCAACCTCATCGATTGATGAATAAACCTCGCCTGTAATCCCCTCTGCCTGTATAAGGATGCCATTTGCTTTTAGCAAAACTTCTACTTTATGTCTGTACTTTTCCACGCTGAGAGTAACGATCGCCTCTGATATGTTAGACAGATAACGGTCAAATCTTCTAATCTTCTTTTCAGCATATTTTTTCAGAGCAGGTGTAACCTCAAGATGTCTTCCTGTAACGATAATGTTCATAGCCCCTCCTTTTAATCAGTCAATTTTCTTGCGCATTGTTTGTGATGGAATCCCTAATTCATCCCTGTATTTCGCAACAGTCCTTCTGGCGATTATAATGCCGCTTCTCTTTAGCATCTCAGTTATGTGATGATCACTAAATGGTTTCCTGGAATCTTCTTCTATAACTATCTTTTTTATAACGTTCTTTACAGACGTAGACGAAATGCTCCCTATATCACTCTGGAGCGCACTGCTGAAGACGGACCTGAAACTGAATGTTCCATGTGCACATGAAAAATATTTACTAGATGTAACCCTGCTTATTGTACTTTCATGCATATTTAATCTTGTAGCAACATCCCTGAGTGTTAAGGGTTTGAGATATTCCATGCCCTTATCAAAAAATTCCGATTGAAGATCCAGAAGACTTTCAGTTACTTTGTAAATGGTTCTGTTACGCTGATCAAGACTTTTTATTAATCCAACTGCTGAACGCAGCTTTTCGATGAAAAATTGTTTATCTTCTTTTGAAAAGGCATTATTCTGTTTGAAAATTTTTTTGTAGAAACTACTTATTCTCAGTCGAGGTATGTCGTCATCGTTTAAAATAATTTGATAACCGTCTTCTGTCCTGATTACATACACGTCAGGAATAACATAGTTTGTAATGGAATTTGAAAAATTTATACCAGGTTTTGGATCAAGCCCCTTTATGATTGTTACAGCGGACATAATATCTTTCAATGGCAGATTGTACTGCTGAGCAATTTTTGCATACTTTTTCTTTTCTAGTTCTTCCATATTGTTAGCAATTATTTTTTCTACAAGGGTATCCTGGAGATTCAGCACCCCGAGTTGCAGGAGTAGACATTCAGTTACGCTTCTTGCGCCTATCCCCTGTGGATCAAAACTTTGTATCAAAGAAAGTGCTTTCTCAGCTGTTTCCCTGTCAGTTTCAGCTTCATTAATTATCTCGTCGATAGATTCTCTCAAATAGCCGTTTTCATCAATATTGCCGATTATTATTTCCCCAACGTTTTTAATGCTGTCTGATACACTGGAAAATCGCAATTGCCATAATAGATGATCATAGAGGTCTGTTTCCTTAGCGACAAAGTGCTCAAACGACGGGGGAGTTACAGTACCCGGATTGAAGTAACCAAGGTCTCTACCGTCAGACCCCCTTTCTTCAAAATACTCGTCAACAGTGAAATTCATGAGCTTTTCGAGGGGAAGTTCTGCATCTTCAGATGCCTCTTCGATTTCTACAGAATCTCTTTCTTCCTGAGTAAGCTCTTCGATGGGCATCTCATCATCTGATTCCTCAAGTAATGGATTTTCAACAAGTTCCTGGTTGAGAAACTGCAAAAGTTCAAGATGTGTCAGTTGAAGAAGTTTTATAGCCTGCTGAAGTTGAGGTGTAAGTATTAACTTTTGAGATATCTTGAGTTCAAGTCTGCTTTCAAGAGCCATTAGAGCCTGAACTCCTCTCCGAGAAAAGCCTCTTTGACTCTGGTATCTTTTACAATTTTATCAGGGCTGCCCTCTTCGAGTATCTCCCCATTGCTTATAATATAAGCCCTGTCTGTTATTGAAAGAGTATCTCTTACGTTGTGGTCTGTTATAAGTATTCCAAGCCCTGTGTCTTTCAGATAATTCAGCATCTTTTTGAGTTCTATTATCGCAATGGGGTCAATGCCTGCAAATGGTTCATCAAATAGTATAAACATAGGCTTAATTGCAATCGCCCTTGCTATTTCAGTCTTTCTTCTCTCGCCTCCGGAAAGCTTATAACTATCCTTTTTTGCAAGGTCTGTAAGGTTAAACTCGGTTAGCAAACGGGCTACCTCGGTATCAATCTCATCCTTACCTGCTCCCTTTATTTCGAATACTGCCCTGAGATTATCTTCAACCGTGAGTTTCCTGAAAATTGATGGTTCCTGGGGCAGGTAACTTATTCCCATCCTGGCCCTACGGTACATAGGAAGCCCGGTTAAATCTTCATTGTTGAGAAATATTTTTCCCATATCAGGCTTAATAATCCCAACCATCATGTAAAAGGTAGTTGTTTTTCCCGCACCGTTAGGACCGAGTAGACCGACAATCTCGCCTTTAGTAACATGAAGGTTC
>MHEF01000102.1:24704-25026 GCA_001805125.1 Nitrospirae bacterium RBG_13_39_12 | reverse complement strand
CCTTTCGCCTCTAAAAGATACATGGCTGCCCCAGTTCCATCATTGTATTTTCTTTTTTTTCAGAAAGACCTTGCTATCTTCAACTAAGAAGCGGTCTTCATTTAGAAGGTATGTCATCTTAGTTCCGGTAACTACATTCTCGCCATCTACAGCCCTTGGTTCACCTGTAAATATGACTTTATCTCCATCAGCATAATATTTAGCATCATGAGAAGTGATGACTCTGTTTTCTCTAACTAATTTAACCCCACCTTCTGCATCAATTTCAGTGACATTCCCGGTGTCCTTATCATAGTAGACGAGCATCCTGTCAGCATAAATT
>MHEF01000102.1:7962-24695 GCA_001805125.1 Nitrospirae bacterium RBG_13_39_12 | reverse complement strand
GTTGTCTTTGCAACAACAGAATTTTCAAAAACGGCAGTATGAGTTTGGTTGTTTACTGTCAGCGTTTCAGAAGTTATTATAATAGGTCCTCTTATCCTTTCTGTTTTATCTCCAGAAAAAACATTTACAGGTAGTAAAAAAAAGATAATTGTAAATATGCTTAAAAGAAAACGATTATTTATAAAATGTTGCCTTGACATCATCTAATATATCCACCTTCTGGCTCGCGTCTGCTTTCATGCCTTTACCTTCAATTTTAAACTTTTTATTCTCAAACTCTACCCTTCCTTCTGTCTTGATCTTACCTGAAGAAATGTCATAATCAATGGAATCGGATATTATTGTAAAATCCTTTGCTTCAGCATTTACCACACTGTCTGTAGAAAAGCTCTGGTTTGAAAGGTTATATACACCTTTATCAACATGGAGTACTACATCATTTTTCTGTATTACCATGCTGATATCACTTAGCTCAGCCTTATCTTCACCTTCTATAAAATCTGCTTTCCTGGCATTAAGTGTCCAGGTGGTTATACCATTTTTCTTTTGTAAAATCTTAAGGTTTTCAATGAAAGAGTTCCCCTTAAACTGCAAGTTTACATTTATTTCCCGATCATTTCTCAGTATTATAAAAAGAATACTGAGAAATAAAATGAATAGCCCGATCTTTAAAATATTCTTCATAAAAAATTTTATCACACGTAGAGAACTATGTAAACACATACTGAAGCAAGTTTGAGATAGGATTTTGATACAAATGCCTTTAATATATAGATAATATTGAATATTTTGTGATCAAGATGCTAATATGTTAGAAGTATAAGTAAAAATCTCTAAAAATTAAGAGATTGCTTCACTAATCGCATTAGACTATAGGCTTCATAATTGCAAGCTGGATAATAATATTTTCTCTGTTATTAAATAAATTTTGTTACAATTAACCGAGCAATCTTGATTATAAATACTTGTAAAATCTGTATATTATTTGGTTTTTGTGATCGATGTAGCTGCTAATATTCATGAAATGCTTAAACGGGAAAATGTAGTCAGCTTTTAAAGCTGGTTGGCATATATGCATTAAAATCTCTTGAATGCAGAATTTGCGCATGCATGGTTATTTAAAAGGTATAAATGAAAACGTGTACGTTATCTGAGTCATTAAAACGCTCACAAAGGTACTGCTCAAGAGCTTTTGCTACACATATGCCTACCGCGAATTGAATTTTGGTTAAAAGGGAAAAATGATTACGTTTGATTATTTTAGAAAATTGGATATAAGAATCGGGAAGGTTTGTTCTGCTGAGAAAGTTGAGGGAACAGATAAATTATTGAAATTAGAGATTGATTTCGGCTCAGAAAAGAGACATCTGGTTGCAGGAATCGCTGAGTTTTTCGAACCCGACCATTTGATCGGAAAGGAAGTTCCCGTTCTATTGAATTTGGAATCAAGAAATATAAGAGGGATTGAGAGTCAAGGGATGGTTCTCGCAATAGATGTTGATGGGACTCCGGTTCTTTTGTGCCCTGAAAAAAATGTACCCCCTGGAAGTATTATAAGATAATCTTATTTTATGGTTAAAAAATAAGGCAGAAAGACAAGGTCAAGTTTATTGTTATTTACTATCAGATTGTGATTCCTGTATCTGTTTCTTCATTTCTTATGCAGTCTTTCTTGTTTCATCTGCAGCCTTCTGGTATCCTCAGCCTTCTTCTTCATGGTCTTTGGAGCTTCTTGTTGACAGTATTTCAATATGAATATATATTTAAAAAGACGAATTTGGAAATAGAAATATATCGGCAGGGGTAGATATTATGTTGCCACATAAAGATCAGTTCAGTGGCTGTCTGATTGGCCAGTGTCTGGGTGATGCACTCGGCTTTGTTGTAGAAGGTTTCTCGCCAGAGGCATGTAAAAGATATGTCGAAGATTATCTGAAAAGTGGAAAGGCTGGAGAATTTGGTCATTTTCCTTTTCCTTTTGGACAATACTCAGATGATTCACAACTTGCTCGTGAACTTCTCATAAGCTATGTGGCATGTAAAAAATTTGATCCGCATGATTATGCAGAACGCATAATGCGTATCTTTGTTGAGAGAAAGGTAGTAGGGTTTGGTTATGCTACCAGACAGGCAGCTTTAAGACTCTTTGATGGGATATCCTGGGAAGAATCTGGTACCCCTGCTCCCTCAGCAGGGAATGGAAGCGCTATGCGTTCGGCTCCTGTTGGTTTGATTTATTTTGATAACCCTCAACTGCTTATCCAGTCAGCACATGATCAGGGACGTATTACTCATAAAGACCCACGATGTTCAGCAGGTGCAGTATCTATTTCCGGCGCAGTAGCACTCGTACTTCAGGGCAGACCGGTGGAACCCGAGACATTTCTAACTACACTTGCAGATTGGGCAGATAAACCTGACCCAAACTTTGCCGCTGAACTTTTAAAACTTGTTAAATGGGTATCAATGCCACCTGAGGAAGCCGGGGCTTTTATCTCAAAATCTGGCATAGATGCCGAATATATTGAAGAGGATGGATGGAAGGGGATATCGCCGTTCGTTATAAGCAGTGTGCTCTGGAGCCTTTACTCATTTCTCAGGACACCTGACGACTACTGGGAGACTATATGTACAGCAATTTCAGCAGGTGGGGATGTGGATACAACAGCTGCAATGGCAGGAGCGATTAGCGGGGCCTATCTGGGGCTGGGCGCAATCCCGTCTCACCTGTCAAAATACCTGACAGACAGGGGGACATGGGGGTTAGATGACCTTGTAGAATTGACACATCAATGCTATTACATAAAAATGCAACACGGATAAAAATAATCGAAAGGGCTTTTTTTTAAACAACAGTTGAAAAAGTTTGATGATAATTTTTATTTTTTCTGTAAAAGTGAAAATAGGATACCGCTCTTCAGATAGAACTCTATTATTAAGATGACATTTGATCAGAGGAAAAACGAGCGTTTTGATTTGCCCTGTAATATAGAATATGTTCTAAATCCTTTAGCAACTGATGAAATCTTTGAAGGGGTTGCCATTAATATCAGTACTTCCGGAATGTGTCTTCTTGTGTCTAATCCCCTGTATATTGGGCAGGAAATAACCATAATAAGTGTTCTGCCTATTCCTTCTCAGACAGCAACTGTACGTTGGATTGAGAAACATGAAGAGGATCATTATAAGGTTGGATTAGAATTCGTGTAATACTAGTGCAGGTTTATATACTAAAAATAATAATATATCTTTATTCTCACTGCTATGAAAGCTTTTAATCTCTAGAACTCTCTCCAAGAAGTATAAAGTTCGTAGAATAGGATCTACTAAATATGTTACAAGTTCAATATCTTTTTAATAAGATGGAAAAGATTTGGTAAAATGCTTGTGATATAATCGTTCAACAATAAAGGAAATTAAAATGTATTTAAGCGGCTTATACTTTATAACTGATCGCCGGGCATGTAAAATTTCATGTGAGGAAATGACACTTAAAGTTTTAAGTGCAGGTGTAAGATTGATTCAGTACAGGGAGAAAAAAAGATCAAGGAGGATGCTTTACGAAGAGGCGGTCATACTCAGAAGACTCACTAGGGATTTCAATGCTGTATTTATATTGAATGACTACGCCGATATCGCGCTTAGTGTCGATGCGGACGGCTTGCATCTCGGACAGGACGACCTGCCTGTAAGAGAAGCAAGGAAGATAATTGGTAAAGATAAAATAATCGGGATATCGACCCACAATTTTGAACAGGCGATAGAAGCAGAAAAAGAAGGTGCTGATTATATTGGTTTTGGACCTGTGTTTCACACAAAAACAAAAAATGCAGGTGTACCGAAAGGGACTGATATGCTCAGAGAAATAAAAAAACTGGTGAACATACCGGTGGTTGCAATAGGTGGAATTAACTTTGAAAATATCAGGTCAGTTCTTGATACCGGTGTTGATGCAGTTGCAATTGCATCAGCAATACTTGTTGGGGATATCGAGAATAATGTAAAGATTTTTATGGAAATCATTAAGTCTTCTTCCTTATTATAGAAATTTAAAAGGTCGGGTATGATGTACTAACAGGGGCTTTATAATAAAGTCATATTTTATGGAATTAAAGTGAGTAGGGGAAATTATTGTGATTAAATGTCCAATTTCGAAAATACTGCTTCCCATTGATGGGAGTGAGCATTCAAGGCATGCTATACAGTTTGCTGGATATCTGGGGGTATCCCTGGGTAAGAATCTTACAGGCATTGCTTTGCTCTGTGTTGTAACAGGACGTTACATGAAGCGGCATTTACCATACGTCGATTTCCGTTCAGAAATTCTCAAACTCTCCGATACTTTCACGAAATTTAAGAAACGACATATAAAACAGAATATAAAACCGGTATTGGATGAAGGAGAAAAAAATCTTAGGGATATGGGAATAAAAATCAAGATTGAAAAAATGATCTTAGATGGAGACCCTGCTCAAGAGATTGTTCGAATAGCTGATGAGGGAAATTTTACAACAATTATTATGTCCAGAAGGGGCCTATCAGATGTAATGGGAATACTTTTAGGCAGCATTACAAATAAAGTTGTCCATTCAGCAAAAAGACAGACTGTTTATATAGTAGGGCATAGGATTCTGGAAGACAAGAAATATCCTATTTCTAAAATCCTAATTCCTGTTGATGGTTCATCCTATTCCATGAAGGGGGTGGAGTACGTTGCAGCTCTGGTACACGAAATAAAGAGCTGTATAGATAAAATTATCCTGCTCAGGGTCATTAATCTGGCATTTTATGAGAAAAGTCTTTTTGATGGAATAAATCCGGAAAAGGACGCAAAAAAAATACTTGAGGAGGCTAAGAGAACTTTTATAAGGACAGATATTCCTAAAATTATTATTAAGACAAAGGTAAGGATTGGTGATCCATCCGAGGAGATTATTCAGGAAGCTGAAGAAGGAGATTACAATCTGATAGTTATGGGTCGTAAAGGGCGTACTGCTATTAAAGATTTTGTGTTGGGAGGAGTAAGTTCGACAGTTCTTCAACGCTGCAAGAACCCTACTGTTGCTATTGTAAGTAGCGGGTAATTTTGTTGACTAGACTTTTTAAGTCTATCCTTTTTTTGCAGGATTATAAAATAGGTGTAATATATTGAACATTTTAAATACAACGAATGTTCGACCAACAATCGGAGTAAAAAACCACTGGAATCAGTTAAAAGTAAGTTTTACTTCAGATTTGTATCCTAAAAAAAGTACACGTTGAGGTTTATATGAAAGATTCTCGAAAGCGAGAACATTGGAAGACCAGGGTGGGCTTGGTACTGGCTATGGCTGGGAATGCTATAGGCCTCGGTAATTTTCTCCGTTTCCCTGGAAAAGCCGTTGGAAATGGAGGGGGTGCCTTTATGATTCCATACTTTATCGCATTTATCCTAATGGCTATTCCTCTTATGTGGCTTGAATGGACACAGGGCCGTTTTGGAGGAATGAGAGGGCATGGTACAACTCCTGGCATGTTCCAGGCAATGTGGAAAAGCCGTATTGCAAAATATCTTGGTGTTTTTGGTATTTTTATCCCTACAATTATTGTGGTGTATTACACTTATATAGGGAGCTGGACCCTCGGCTTCAGTATATATAGTATTCTTGATCTGCTGCCAAAGGTAGATCAATCTGTTCTTCATCCAGGCATGAGCACCCAGGAGATTTCAGAGGTGATATTACACCCCTTTGATGATTTCCGCAATATGTATACAGGAATAGTAGCAGGGGAATTTCTAAAAGTACAATTTTTTACTTACATCATATTTATTTTTGTATTACTTTTGAGTATCTGGTTGCTTGTACGAGGAATAACAAGAGGGATCGAGATTCTGGCAAGAATTGCCATGCCTATGCTTTTTGCAATTGCAATATTGCTAGTGATTCGTGTCTTTACAATCGGGCATCCCGTTTCAGGGGATTACGGTTCCATGAACGGGCTTTCTTTCCTCTGGGAACCACAATGGTTCATTGAGCGAAACGGGAAACATATTTTTGTTCTCTTAGATCCACAGACGTGGCTGGAGGCTGCCGGGCAGATATTCTTCACACTAAGTTTAGGTTTTGGTGCTATTCAGTGTTATGCCTCTTATCTTTATAAAGATGAAGACGTTGTTCTTGCAGGATTGGCTACTACTTCTGCTAACGAGTTTGCAGAAGTTATTCTGGGTGGCTCCCTCGCTATTCCAGCTGCAGCAGCCTTTTTCGGTATAACTGCATCGCAGATAATTGCTTCACAGGGCTCTTTTTATCTTGGTTTCACATCCATCCCTGCAGTATTTGGATTCTTACCAGCAGGAAATTATTTAGGATTTCTTTGGTTCTTCCTTCTCTTTTTAGCTGCCTTAACCTCTATTGTAGCCATGGCCCAGCCGATGATGGCCTTTCTTGAAGATGAAGTAGGTTTAACACGCAGAAAATCAGCAACAGTTTTGGGTATCTTCTGGTTTCTCAGCAGCCATATCTGTATATATCTTCGCGGCGGATGGCAGGTTATGGATTTCTGGGCAGGGACATTTGGACCGCCCCTTCTTGCCTTTTTGGAGGTTATACTAATGATGTGGATTTTCGGTGGCGATAGGATATGGAATGAGATGCATCGAGGGGCTGTAATGAAGGTGCCACGTATCTTTTACTATGCTGCTAAGTATATCACACCTATCTTCTTGGGAATTATTCTATTAACATGGGTTTATCAGAACATCGCGTCACCTTTTTTCAAGGGTTCTCTCTTGAAAATGGCAATAGAGGGAGTTGAAATCGGATGGGCTGTGTGGGCAACTCGTATCTTTTTAGTCTTTGTATTTATAAGTATGTGTCTGATGGTTTACTTTGTATGGAGGAAGCGGGGGGTGCCAGAATGAATTGGCAAGGATGGGTTTTTATGTTGGCTGCATGGGGTTTTATCGGCAGCCTTTTTTTCTATTCGTTTTATCGCATTCTTTTCGGTGACCACATTCGAAATAAACGAAATAAATGTAAAAAGAATTCTGATGGAAAGACATAATTTAAAAAATGAAAAAACAAGAAACGAATATTTCAAGCATGTGTAAATATAAGTATTTCAATTGTTAAATAATTTGTTTGAATAAAATAAGAAATATAGATATTCTAAAGTCTGTTATGGATATTCTAAAGTCTGTTAAAGATAGAAGAAGTATTCGTGAATTTCAGAAAAAAAAGATACCGGAGGAGATTGTTGATAAGCTTATCGATTCCCTGATATGGGCACCAAGTGCCGGTAACCTCCAGGCAAGAAAGTTTTATTTTGTAAAAGATGAAAGAACCAAAAAAAAGATTGCAGCAGTTGCCTTAAACCAGAACTTCATCTCAGAAGCACCACTTGTAATTGTTGGATGCACTGACAGCCGGATATCCAGCAAATATGGAGAACGAGGGATTTATTTATATTCAATCCAGGATGTTGCAGTAAGTATTATGGGTATGATGCTTGTGGCGCATGAGAATGGGCTTGGGTCAACATGGGTTGGAGCATTCCATGAGGATGAGGTCTTTAAGATTCTAAGTATGCCTGATTTCTTAAGACCGGTAGCTATTGTTCCGGTTGGGTATCCGTTGAAAGTTTCTTATCCTCCTCCGAGGGTATCAAAAAAAGAAGCAGTGGAGTTTATATAGAATGAAGATAGCTGTTAATACAGGTGGTGGTGATGCCCCTGGTCTGAATGCAGTAATCAGGGGTGTAGTCCTTGCTGCATACCGGAAAGGATGGGAGGTATACGGGATAAAGTACGGGTACAGGGGGCTTATTGATACAAAACAGATTGTACATCTGACTCCGGATTCTGTATGGGATATCACAAATATTGGGGGAACTATTCTCGGGTCAGCTAGTAAGGGTAACCCTTTCAATTATCCTGTGGAAAAGCCTGACGGAAGTATATGTGAAATTGATATTTCAGATACAGTGGTTTCCAATTTCAAAGCGCTGGGGTTTGATGCTATGGTGGCAATTGGAGGTGATGGCAGCCTTGGCATCGCCAATAAGTTTTTTAAAAAAGGGATTCCTGTCATAGGTATCCCGAAAACTATTGATAACGATATAAACGCAACAGACATTACCTTCGGTTTTGATACAGCAGTCAGCACAGCAACCGAGGCTATAGACAAGCTTCATACTACTGCCAAGTCACATGACAGGGTTATGGTTGTTGAGGTGATGGGGAGATATGTAGGGTGGATAGCATTGTATTCCGGGATTTCTGGTTCTGCAGATGTTATTCTGATTCCTGAGACACCTTTTAATATTGAAAAGGTATGCAAAAAAATAAAGCAGCTTGAGCTTATAGGGCAAAATTACGCTATTGTTGTTGTAGCAGAAGGGGCCAAACCTGTTGGTGGAGATGTAACGATAATAGAAAAAAGCAACGGAGAGGTCAGACTTGGCGGGATAGGAAAGAAAGTAGCTGGAAAAATAGAAGATATGCTGGAAAAAGAGACAAGGACTATGGTCCTGGGTCATTTGCAGAGGGGAGGTGCGCCAACCACCTTTGACAGACTTCTATGCCTGAGATTTGGCACAGCAGCAGTAAGGTTTATTGAGTCTGGCAAGTTCGGGAAGATGGTCGCATTTCGTTCTTCTGAGATATGTGAGGCACCAATTGAGGATGCAATCGGCCGGATGAAAACTGTCCCAATGGACAGTGATATTGTTCAAACAGCAAGATCTTTAGGCATCAGTTTTGGTGATTAGAGACATTCATGATAAATCTCTCATAGAAACCTCTCAATTCTTGTGCTTGTCTCGACTAATAATTCGTATTCGTAGTTTCTGGGTTTCCTTCCAAAACATGTTCCCAGGCTTTCGTAAAGGGCAACTTCATCCAAATCAACCTCTCTCCGTTTTATTACCTCTTCTGTTGGTTGATAGTATAATTTTTTACCACTAACATTGACCACAGTGTTACCACTCTTGCCCTCGATGAGAAGTATTACAGCAGCAGCTCCTGCCTTTTCTCCAAAATTCACATCAAATGCAGAGGTATGTCCGGATCTGACGATATGACCGGGTACCACTTCTCTTACCTCTGGAGCTTCATAAACACCCGGGGCATACATACCTGTTTTTGTCATGAATTCCTTTACCTCCGGGTCGTTTTTCAATCTCTTCTCAAGTTGTTGCCTGACATACTTACCTGCACCTGTAAGCTTCTTGTGACCAAAGGCATCGACTCCTGCAGACTCGTCATATAGCAGTTCACCAGTTGCTGTCTTAATCCCCTCTGATACAACGATCGTGTATGTACCTGCCTTTACATCACTCCTTTCTATTCGTGAGAAATATCTTCTTTTCATGTTCTCGTAAACAATATCGAAGTCAACAGGTATTTCCGGTATCAGTATACAATCTGCCTCAGCAGCCACGCCTCCCCTTAGAGCAGTATGGCCCACATACCTTCCAAAGACCTCTAATACCAGTATACGATTATGGCTTAGGCCAGTGGTCTTTAGTTCCCTTGTTAAGACTGCAATCCTGTTAATTGCTGAATCACCACCCACGCTGTAAGATTGGAGATCAAGATCCATTGTCTTTGGGACATGAACGCATGGAATGCCCTGGGCCAGGAGATCAACAACCACGCTGCCTGTATCATCTCCCCCGCTTATTATTAAGCCATCTATCTTGAACTTTTTTAGTCCATTTTTAATCCTTTCGTACTTTGCAGGATCTTTTATCTTTCCTATTTTCACTCTCGAATGACCTGCCTCTGAGCCTGCAATCGATGCCTGTATCCTGCTTATTCGATCCGGCGTAAGAGCCACGACGTTATCCATGTCAATGAGGTTATACAGACCTGCATAACCGTTGGGGATTACTACTGCTTCTATTCCCAGGGAGTAGGCCTTACGTGCGATGCTTTTTATAACTGCATTGAGGCCTCCACAGTCTCCGCCACTGGTTATTATGCCGATTTTTTTGAAATTTGCCATCTTTCCCCTCCTTAAAATTGCATGGTTTATCTTTGTGAAATTATAAATCTATTTTACCTAAATATTAAAATTGATGTAATGCTTTTGTGAAATAGTTTCTACGGAGCCTGACAGCAGGCAGGACTTGCCATTTTCATTATCCACTTCAGTTGGGATTGTCCTGGCTCAAAGTTGTGATTCCAAAGCATCCCGATAGATATCGGGACATTATTCAATTGCATTATTTGGATTAAATACTATGCCTTGCCTGCATGATTGAACGATAATGATTAAATTAGGTAATTAAACCAGTTTTACATTATTCAAAAGAAATGTTTTTATCTTTTCAGTCATATCTTCCGGCAAAGGGCTTCTGAATTCAAGATACTCTCCAGTGGCAGGATGAGAAAAACCCAATAATTCTGCATGAAGCATTTGTCTTGGGAATAATATTATTTTCTTAGTTTTAAGTTCTATGCTAACCTTCTTTCCATATACTCTGTCGCCAAGTACAGGATGCCCTACAGAGGCAAAATGTACCCTGATCTGATGAGTTCTTCCAGTACGAAGCCTTACTTCAACTAAAGTTGCATTACCAAATCTCTTGAGCACCTTCCAGCTTGTAAAAGCCTCTTTTCCTTTTCTGACATGAGTTGACATCTTTTTCCGATCGGATTCCGAGCGACCTATTTTTGATACGATATCCCCATCGTTTTCTTTAAGATTTCCATAAATTAAGGCAATGTATTTTCTGTTTATTGTCCTCTGCCTGAATTGTTCAATAAGGTTATAGTATGCATCGTCATTCAAAGCAATGACCATTACACCTGAAGTGTCTTTATCAAGCCTGTGCACAACCCCGGGCCTAAGAGGCCCTCCCACTGTAGCTAACTTACTGCAGTGGTAAATAAGCGCATTCATTAGGGTCCCGTGATAGTGACCTGCAGCAGGATATACAACTATTCCTGCAGGTTTATTTACAACAACGAGATATTTGTCCCTATAAAGAATATCTATCAGTATTTGTTCAGGCAAAAGACTTTCAGTTTCTTTGTCAGGAATGTTCAGAGATATTAAATCCTTAGTTTTTATCCAGTAATTTTGACTGGCATCGTTTCTGTTAACAAGAATATTTCCTTTTGATATGAGTTTCTGAATCTGTGAACGTGTTATACATGTCTTTTTTGCAAGGAATGTATCTAGCCTTTCCCCTGCCTCTGAGGTTTGAACCAATATATTTTTGACACGCATATAAGATATAGAACCTTTCCGGTTTCAGCCGTCTTTTCAGGCAACCACTTTTTAAACAGGAAATATGTTTACAGTTTCCTAAGAGAATTCTTCCTCAGAAACTATCTCTTTTTTAATCCTTGAAACAAATTCCTCAAGTGCTGGCAGTACATATTTTCTTAATCTCCCGGCAACCAATACATACATAATGTCATCGCCGACTTTAAGAAGTCCTTCATTTATCCATGCCTTTATTGCGACGATACCATCTTTTTTCCTAAACTCATTCGTCAGCATGTTTAATTTTTCCTTATTATAAGAGAGATGCATGCCTTTAACACTCTTACCGTCTTTTGAGGTGGATCTTACAACTCCATTATGAATAAGTATCATACCAAGCTCCCTGAAATCAGAATTCTTTTTCACATCATCAATCCATTGTTCAACCATTTATACCTCCTTGGTCACGTTAACCCGAATAATGCAGACATTATCTGCATTATTCAATTTCATTATTAGGGTTAAGAAACATATGCTGAATATGCAGCAACCCCATTCCCTTGCCAGGATAGTGAGCCTTTTTTATTGAATTATTTACGTATTTTTTTGCCTTCATTACTGCTTCAAGAGGGATATAGCCAAGGGCAAGCAATGCTGTAATAGCAGCTGAAAAGACACATCCGGTACCGTGGTATTCACCTCTTATTTTTGCACCTTTAATAATGTGAAAGTCTCCGTCATAATAAAGGTCAACAGCAGTTTTATCGAGGTGCCCGCCTGTGATGACAACAACTTCCGGGCCCATTTTTTTCAATATTCTTGCAGCATCTTTCATGGCTTTCTCATCTGTGATAGTAATGCCTGTTAGAACATGTGCTTCATATATATTTGGTGTGATTATTTTTGAAGACGGGAATAGTTTCTCCCGTAAGGCATCTATTGTTTCATTTTCAACAAGACTTATTCCGGTTGAAGATATTATTATAGGATCAATGACAAGGTTTTTTAATGGGTATTTCTTTATTTTCTTAGATAAAACTTCAACAGCATCTTTGCTGTAAAGCATGCCCAGCTTTGTTGCATGAGGCCTGATATCAGAAAGAAGTGTGTTAAGCTGTTTTTCCAGAAATAGTTTTTCAACCCGCAAGATAGAAAATACACCTTCAGTATTCTGCGCAGTGATTGCAGAGATAACAGAAGTACCATGTACTCCAAATGCCCTGAAGACCTTTAAATCCGCCTGCAACCCGGCACCTCCTGTAGGGTCAGAGCCGGCTATAGTAAGGGCTGTTTTCATTGAGCACGATTTCCCGGTAACCGTCTATTTTCTTTTCTGGAGTGCTTCCTTCACTTTTTTTATTGCGCAAAACTCGCCGCACATACTGCAAACTTCCTGTTCTGATGGTGGAATTTCAGAACGCCATTGTCTTATCTTTTCCGGATCAAAACTCATTTCTATTTGTCCGTTCCAGTCGAGGTTCTTTCTGAATGTTGCCATTTGTCTGTCGCGTTCTATTGCACTCGTTATACCTTTTGCAATGTCTGCTGCATGGGCTGCTATCTTTGATGCGATAAGGCCTTCTTTTACATCAGCTATATCCGGCAGCCTTATATGTTCAGCCGGTGTTACATAACACAGAAAATCAGCGCCTGCAGCACCTGCAATAGCGCCTCCAATAGCTGCTGCTATGTGATCGTATCCCATCGCAACGTCAGTCACAAGTGGGCCGAGAACATAGAATGGCGCGCCTTTGCAAATCTCCTTCTGTAGTTTTATATTAAGTTCAACCTGATTAAGAGGCACATGGCCCGGACCTTCGATAATTACCTGGACCCCTGAAGCAAGTGCTTTGTCTCTTAACTCTCCAATAGTAAGAAGCTCTTCAATTTGGCACCTGTCTGTTGCATCTTCAAGACAACCGGGGCGTAATCCATCTCCAAGACTTAAAGTTAAATCATACTTTTTAGAAATCTCTAGAAGTCGGTCATAGTATTCGTACAACGGATTTTCTCTGTCATTATATATCATCCATTCGAGAAGGAACGCACCACCGCGGCTGACTATATCCAGAACTCTGCCTTCATCCCGAAGCCTTTCAACCGCTTTCCTTGTCAGGCCACAATGTACAGTAACAAAATCAACACCTTCTTCAGCATGTGTTTCTATTACATTAAAAATGTCATCCGGTGTCATCTTTGAAATTGTGCCATGTGTCTCTGCGGCAATGATTGCTGCCTCGTATATGGGAACTGTCCCTACCGAGATAGGGGATTTCTTCAGAAGAAGCCTTCGCAGATCCCTAATGGGACCGCCTGTTGAAAGGTCCATAACAGCATCAGCACCATATTTAACAATTACATCAAGTTTTTCCAGCTCCTCGTCAAAAGAAACTTTATCCTTTGATGTCCCTATGTTTGCATTAACCTTTGTCCTCAGGCCTCTGCCAATGCCAATGGGCTTTATATTGTGAATTGTATTTCTTGAAATTACAGTTAAGCCTTCTGCTATATCGGAGGCCAGGATTTCAGGCTTTATGCCTTCAGATAAGGCAACTTCTTTTGTTTCTTCAGTAATAATGCCTTTTTTTGTCAGTTCTATTCTTGTCATTTTATTAACCTCAGAAATTCCTCTGTTGTTTTAGTGGTGTTCTCTGCAGCGAGAATTGCAGATATAACTGCAATGCCATCAGCGCCTGCATCCATTATTTCTTTAACCTTGTCAAGTTTGATTCCTCCGATTGCCAGCACAGGTATCGGGACCTTGGATTTAACCCTCGTTAAAATATCAATCCCGATGGGGGTGCCGTATTTCAATTTGGAAGGAGTTTCATAAATTGGACCAAGGGTTATGAAGTCTGCGCCATCTTTCTCTGCTTCAACAGCCTCATCAACACTATGGGTTGAAACCCCGATTAGCAGTTTATCATCTGAAATTTTCCTGACTGCATGGACTGGAAGGCTCTTCTGCCCAAGATGAACGCCGTCTGCCCCAACAGCAAGTGCAATATCAACCCTGTCATTTATAAGCAATTTTGCATTATATTCTTTAGTTAACTCCAGCATCCAGTATCCCAAATCAAGCAATTTTCTGGTGGGTAAATGCTTTTCCCTTAATTGTATGTACTTCACACCAGCCTTGAGCGCCGCTTCAATTGCAACGAACATTGAACACTGGACAGCAAACAATTTCCTGTCAGTTATCAGATAAAGTTTCAAATCTGCTAATTTTTCATTTTTCATCTTCATTTTATTAAAGCATGCCCTCTATAGGACTGCTCGCAGTCGCATACAATTTTTTAGGAATCCTGCCGGCCTTATATGCAAGTCTCCCGGCAAAGACAGCGTGTTTCATAGCAGCTGCCATTGAAACAGGGTCTTTTGCCCCGGCGATACCGGTATTGATTAATACCGCATCGCATCCGAGTTCCATTGCTATGGCTGCGTCAGATGCTGTTCCAACACCTGCATCAACAATAACTGGCAGCTTTACTGTTTCGAGTATTATCTTTATGTTGTATGGATTCCTTAAGCCAAGGCCTGAACCGATAGGTGCTCCGAGGGGCATAACTGCAGCAGCACCGGCATCCTCAAGTCTTTTTGCCATCACAGGGTCATCGTTTGTATACGGAAGCACTATAAACCCCTCTTTTGCAAGGATTTCAGTTGCCTTTAAAAGACCACATGTATCAGGGAAAAGGGTTTTTTCATCTCCAATTACCTCGAGCTTTATGAGGTCTGAGATTCCTGCTTCCCTTGCAAGTCTTGAATATCTCAAAGCATCTTCTACAGTATAGCAGCCGGCAGTATTTGGCAATATCTTGTATTTATTTGGGTCAATGTAATCAAGCAGGTTTTCGGATTTCCTGTCTATAATATTCACCCTTCTTACAGCAACAGTTACTACGTCTGAGCCTGATGCTTCAATTGCATTTTTTGTCTCAGTAAAATCCTTATACTTTCCTGTACCTACCCACAGCCGCGATTGGAACCCGATGCCTTTAATTACCAGTTTATCATCCATCTTTTCTCCTTTTTATCTAATTTGTTCTTAATATCTTTCTGACTTTTATCCTCCGCCTACGAAATTTACTATCTCGACTTTATCTCCTTCGTTAAGCCTGAATGTGGAATAGGCGTCTTTCTTTACAATAGACAGGTTCACTTCGACAGCAACCCGATTTGGCTCAATCTTTAGATCATTGAGAAGTTCTGTTACGGTTTCTACTTTTTTTGCATTACAGAGCTTTCCGTTAATTGTTAGTCTCATAAAAAACAAAAACCGCATCCCTGAAGGATACGGTTTACCTTCCCTTCCCTACGCCGGCATTACCCGTATCAGGTTCATGGGGTCTCTTCCAATATTTTCTGAAAGACTCTCAGACTTTTTAGCCTCCCCCAGGGTCAATTTAAGTATAGATTAGGTTTTGCAGTAAAGTCAATAAACGAATCCCAATGGATATCGAGGTTTAATAGCAGGCAGAATCAAACATGTATATTAAATTTTCTCATGTAAATAAGGGATTTTTATGAATTCTGAACCGCTATCATGCAGACATTGCTGTAGCCCAAGTATAAAGAATCCCAAAGTTGTTAGAGCTGCTTATACCATTTCCTACACGTGCCCTGAATGTAATTATCTCAAGTATTACAGCTAATTCTTCTGTAGCTATTTTTAATTTACAATATAATATTGTCTATATCAGGCCGAATAGCGGCCTGGATTGTCCCTGGTGCATTTATTCAGACAGAAAATAATTTGCTGATGGTAATTTCCGGAAGTGGAAATACTTCCGATACGGAAATAATCGCTTGTACTAAAAACATTACTATATGAACTGCTTTTTACCCTTATCCTGTAATCGGTTCCGAGGGTCTGGCTGGAAGGGATCCTCCAGTCGTAATAGCCTGTTGATGTCCTTGCACGGGATGTGATGGTTTTGACAACGGTGTTGCCTTCACCCTGCAGTAACTCTATTACAACATATGAGCCGGGATTCCCTTTGTAAGTCCAGCTTATCCTGCCTGTGCTTCCAGCGACCCATGTTTCTCCTCCAACCGGAGCGGTTACACTAATGGTTGGTCCATCTATAGTGAAATAACCATTACTTATGTCCATAATAGAGGTATCTTTATTAGAAATAACCCTTATTCTATAGTCATTGCCCATAGCCTGTGCAGAAGGAATTGCCCAGTTATAGGAACCACTTCCACCATTTCCTACCGGAGCGGAATTGGTGATAGTATTAGCAGATTCACCTTTGAGAAATTCAATTTTCACACTGCTGCCGGGATCTCCTGTATATGTCCATCTGATCGTCTGTGTAGTTCCTGCCTGCCATGTTTCTTCGCCGTTAGGTACAGTTAAAGTAATAGTGGATTTAGGGACAGTGAATTCTCCATCACTTGTGTCTGTAATGGAGGAATTGGTTGAACTTGTTACCCTTATCCTGTAGTCGGTTCCCTGGGTAAGGTTATATGGGAGTGCCCAGTAGTAATATCCACTTCCTTCTGTTCCTATCGGCACATAGGAAACAA
>MHEF01000102.1:0-7938 GCA_001805125.1 Nitrospirae bacterium RBG_13_39_12 | reverse complement strand
TAAGAAGGTCAATGTTAATATGGGTGCCGGGGTTTTCCGTATAAGTCCATCTGATAATCTGGGTTGTCCCGGCTTCCCAGGTTTCCCCTCCGTTAGGAGCGGTAACATTTATATTGCCGGAGGCTGTTGATACTGAATAAGCTATGGTCCAGCATCCGAAATAAACCGGACTGGAAATCTCGGTATATGATATCCTGAAATATCCATCCTCACCCCAATCAGTTCCCCAACTGTTTTTTACGATGAAATACCGGCCTGGATCATCATATCCTACTAATAAAACAGCATGACCACCCTGGTAGTCACTACCCGATGTACGTGAGTATATACCTCCATCGTAATAATAAAAATCATCATAGACATCCATCGTTGTTACTAAAGGACCGGAAGTGGTAAGAGCGCTCTTGATTGCAGAAAGGTCAGTGGAATTTCCGGTTACCCAACTCCAGTTTTCAATTTTAAAGGTAGAGGACTGCCAGTCTAAACATGCATCTGAGCAGTCTCCATTTATATGTATGTATTGGTAGCATGACTCCAATGGCAGTCCGATATCTTTGATATATTCTGAAGCGTAATCAATCCAGCCTCCGCCGCAGTCTCCAGCGCCACTGCAGGAAACGAGAATCTGTTCGGCCAAATCTAAATCAGTACCCGGAGTATTTTGGGAAATAAGAGTAGCAGATTCAAGTGCGCCGGTTGTTGCGAATGCCCAGCAGCTGCCGCAGGTTTCTTGATCCCGTATCGGTGTTACGTAATTCCCGCCATTATCTCTCCAGTCGAGGCTGGCTGGCGAAGCGTAAACCTGAGAGACAATGACTTTATTGTTTTTTCCCCCCAAATCCTCTCCAGTCGGAGCAGGAAGTATAAGCCCTAAAAGCTTTTTTCTTTTTTCAGGTGAAAGTCTTGAAACTGAAGTTTCTCCTGCAACCCATTTGGCATTTGATGACGTTATAGATGATTTAACCTTGAGTAATTCATCAGCAGATGACAAACCATTAAAAAGGAAGAATATGAATATTAAAGTCAATCCCGATATTAATGTCTTTCTTTTAAGCATTTTGTGCTCCTTTCCTAATCAATATTAATTTTTATAAAAAATTTCTCTGTTGCTTTTTCTATTCCTTCCCATTTGCGATAATGATCCAATCTAATTTCTGCATGGCCTTTTTTAATAGTCTTAAACTGCCATATTACTAAAACTGGTGCACCTATTTTACCTTCCGATTTATCCTTTGTCTGTTCTGATAAGAGTTCCAAATACTCGGTATCTAAGTTATTGATATGCCATTGATATCCGGCACTGCCCATACCCTCAAGTTCGATCTGGATCACATCGCCGCATTTTACTTTGATTTCATTCCCGTTGTCCCGGCTTTTGATGGTCACTGTTTCCTTATCATCCATATCATTACCTCTGGTTCCCATACCGTTACAGAAATCATATTGAAAAAGAATGATTATTATAAATAAAAGAACCAAACCTTCTAATCTAAATTTTCTTTTACACTTTATTATAGTTTTACAGTCCATAATTTATTTCCAAAATCTTGTTATGGCTTCTCATTTTCAGCCATTCATAACTAATATATATTAAAAAACAGAAAGGATTGATGTGATATAAATCACAAAAAACCATTCTTACTCCTTTTTTCTATGTATTCTCTCTCTATCTTGCACTCAGCTCTTTTGAATGATTTCATCACATGGAAAATAAATGCAAAAAATGTACCATTTTTGTCAATTAGTTTAGATGGGTATTTTTAGGTTTAAGAAGGTAGTCTATGTTCTTATGACATAATTTGTCAGAGTCTGGGACATTATTTGTAAATACTGGTTGGCATCGCTCTCTATAGAATTGTCGTAAGAGTATATTTGGTTATTTAGCTTAATAGGTTATTTAAAACACAGGGTGTTTATTTTATGTGCCAGACACCCGGCTCCAAAGCCATTGTCAATATTCATTACTGCAATCCCAGGCACACAGGAATTCAGCATTGCAAAAAGTGCAGTTAACCCACTTAGGTTTGTGCCATAGCCTATTGAAGTTGGAACTGCGATAATTGGCTTGTCTATAAGGCCGCCTACAACTGAAGGAAGAGCGCCTTCCATACCAGCGACAACTATGATTACACTGGCTAAATCTATGGATTTTTTAAAATCAATAAGCCTGTGAATTCCTGCTACACCGACATCATAAACAGTCTCAACCTTACTCCCGAGAAATGATGCTGTTACTTCTGCCTCTTCTGCGACAGGTATGTCAGATGTACCGGCAGAAATTATAAGAATACGTCCTTGTTTCTTTTTTGGCGCATTCACTGATATTGTCCCGGACAGAGGGTAGAATACTGCATTCTTTATTTTGAGACCTTTATATATTTCTTTTGAAGCTTTTGTGATTAATAATTTCCTGTTTTTTTTGTATATAGAACGTGCTATAACAATAACATCCTCAATTTTTTTACCAATTGCAAAAACAACTTCAGGGATTCCCTGTCTTATTTGCCTGTGGTGGTCAACTTTTGCAAAGGACAAATCTTCATAGGGAAGATGTTTTAAGGCGTCCAATGCCTTTTCAATGCTGTTTTTGCCGGATTTTACTGACTCGAGGATGGTTTTGATTTTTGAGCTGTCCATTTTAAATCATAAATTCTGATATCTGAATCATTAACAAATTCTGAATTCAGTTTTTCCCAATTCAAGACGGTTTTGAATAGTAGTCATCTTGTATCACTCAGGATTTCGGGTTTAGAATTCCGGGTTATTATATCGACATATCCTTAAAATTCTGATTTTAAAGAACGTTCCATTAAATCTTTTACAGCAAGAAACGGGTCTTTATTTTTATAAATAACGCTGTAAACCTGCTCAATAATAGGCATCTCTACGTTATATTTTTTTGAAAGTTCATATGCAGATTCTGAAGTTTCAACTCCTTCTGCAACGCTTTGTGTTTGACTTAAAATCTCCTGGAGTTTAATCCCCTGTCCAAGTTTAATACCAACAGTATAGTTCCTTGATAAAGGACTTGTACATGTAAGAACCAGGTCTCCGATGCCGCTAAGTCCTGAGAAAGTTTTTTCTTTTGCGCCCATTGCAATCCCCAGCCTTGTCATTTCAGCAATCCCTCTTGTTATAAGCGATGCCCTTGCATTATTGCCAAGAAGAAGGCTGTCTGATATCCCGGAAGCTATCGCCATAACGTTTTTTAAAGCACCGCCGATCTCTACCCCAAGTACATCATCATGTGTATAGACCCTGAAGTTATTGAGATTGAAAACTTCCTGAAGAATGAATCCTATATTTTTATCTTCTGCTGCAAGTGTTACAGCCGCCGGCAATTTTTTTATCACTTCCTTTGCGAAACTTGGCCCAGAGAGTACTGCAACTGGGTGGGCTGAAAGTTCTTTCAATATAGATGAAACTGTCAGAAGGGTTCCTCTTTCGATTCCTTTTGATACACTGATAATTATTGTCTGTTTCTGCAAATAAGGTATCCCTTCCTTGAATACAGACCTTGTATACTGTGTTGGCACTGCATTCAAAACAAAGCGTGCCTTTTTTATTGCTTCTTCAATGTCATGCGTAACCTTTAGATCATCAGGAAGTACGATATCAGGCAAGTAAGTGCTATTCGTTCGAATATTGTTTATCTCCTCAGCAAGGTCTTTTTCGTGAACCCATAGGGTTACGTCAAAGCCTTTTTCTGACAAGAGGCATGCGAGTGTTGTTCCCCAGCTTCCTGCACCTATAACAGAAATGTAACTCATTGTTAAACCTTTACTATTTTAACCCGAATAATACAGACATTGCTCATAAATTTATTTAACTCGATGAAGTATCGAGATTATTTTTATTTGTTTTATGGATAAAAATATTCGTTATACCATTAGTTAAAGGTGCACTAAGGTATCGAAAAATAAATTTATTCTCAATCCCGATATGCATCGGGACATTATTCAATCGCATTTTTCGGGTTAATTGATATCTATAAAAACTTTCTGTATATATTAAGGTTCTCATAATAGTGTGGATATAAATTGAGTGCATTTACTTTGTCATGCTGGCTTGTCCAGCATCTTTCTTCGCACGATTCCGAACAAGTCGGAAGGATTCTCTCCTCGGCGAGTCGCTGAGGAGACCCGACAAGCGGGAATGACACACTAACTGAAGTCAATACTATTATGCACATCTTAATAATTAATATCCTTGTATATTTAGTTCAGCATTGCATACCGGCAATAGAAATATGGCAGATATATATATGCCAAAAATTTGAAGTTGACCATTTTTAATTTTTATTTCTGTGTTTTCTCGATCTTGGCCCATGTGTCGCGTAAAGTCACTGTCCGGTTGAAAACATAAGCTTTATCAGTATAATTAACTGAATCGGCACAGAAATATCCTAATCTCTCGAACTGGTACCGGCTTCCAGGGGCAGCTCCTTCGAGACCTGGCTCGAGACGGCATGATGTTAATACCTCCATAGAATCGGGATTTAAATAATCTGTAAAATTAGAACCGCTCTCTATGTCGTTTGGATCAGCCTTAACAAAAAGGTGATTAAATAATCGTACTTCTGCAGTGATCGATTGTTCTGCCGATACCCAGTGCAATGTAGCCTTTACCTTGCGACCATCCGGGGCATCGCCTCCCCGGGTTGCCGGATCGTATGTACAATGCAATTCAAGTACTTCTCCTGTTTGTTCATCCTTGACTACTCCGATACATTTAATAAAATAAGCATAGCGTAACCGTACCTCACGACCGGGGGCTAAACGGTAAAATTCTTTTGGCGGGTCCTCACGAAAGTCGTCTCTTTCGATATACAGTGTGCGTGAAAAAGGAACCTTTCGTGTTCCCATACCGGGGTCCTCCGGATTATTTATAGCCTCCATTTCTTCCACAAGGGTTTCAGGGTAGTTATCTATTATTACCCTGAGGGGGCGAAGCACAGCCATTACGCGTGGTACACATTTGTTCAAATGTTCACGAATGCAGTATTCGAGCAGCGCAATATCGACCGTGCTGTCCCTCTTGGCTACTCCAATGCGCTCACAAAAGATACGGATTGCTTTCGGTGTGTAACCGCGCCTTCTTAATCCTGCAATTGTAGGCATGCGTGGATCATCCCATCCGTTCACAAAACCTTTGTCTACTATTTCCACAAGTTTTCGCTTGCTCAATACCGTATAGCTTAGATTGAGGCGGGCAAACTCGATCTGCTGGGGATGATAAACTTTTAGCTCGTTCAGAAACCAGTCATACAACGGGCGGTGATCTTCAAATTCGAGAGTACAAACAGAATGGGTAATCCCTTCTATAGAGTCCGAAAGGCAATGGGCAAAATCGTACATTGGATAAATGCACCATTTTTCACCAGTCCGGTGATGTGTTGCATGCAAGATACGGTATATGACCGGGTCACGCATATTTAAATTTCCTGATGCCATATCAATTTTTGCTCTGAGTACACGTGAACCGTCTTTGAATTCACCTGCTCGCATGCGCTCAAACAAATCTATATTCTCTTTAACCGGCCGTGTTCTATAAGGGCTGTCCTTGCCAGGCTGGGTCAAAGTGCCGCGATATTCCCTGATCTCATCTGCACTCAAATCGCAGACATATGCTTTGCCGTCATTAATTAACTGTACTGCGTATTGGTACATTTGCTCGAAATAATCAGACGCATAAAACAGTCGGTCATCCCAGTTGAATCCGAGCCATGTTACGTCTGATTTTATCGATTCCACATATTCAGATTCCTCTTTAGTTGGATTTGTGTCATCGAACCGCAAATTGCAAAGGCCGCCAAATTCATTAGCAATGCCGAAATTAAGACATATGGATTTGGCATGTCCGATATGAAGGTATCCATTCGGTTCCGGCGGGAACCGGGTATGGACCCGGCTGTCGTATTTTTTTGCATTCAGATCTTCTATAACAATATCGCGGATGAAATTTGATGTTGGGGAAGATACTGATGGAGTAATATCAGCAGTTTCTTTTTTCTTTTTTATCATTTGAATATTTTTTAGGGTTCTTCTCCTTAAATTATTTACCGAATAAAAAACATACAGACATAATTATAGTATATTTGTGTCATTACTGTTAAACCGAAAAATGTAATTCATATAACCTTTGAGTTACGAGTGGAACAATCCCATCCTTAATAAGGAGGGGAAGGGGAGGTTTTAAGGGAATATTTATCGAATCCCCACCTACAAAATAATTACTAATTTGATAGCAGGCATACGTGCAGAAAAGCTCTTGAGTTCGCCTCAGCGAATCCGCGGAGTGGTTTAATTAATTTCTTTATTTTTCGGTAGGTTAAACATCACAGGTTTAAAACTTCTATTGACTTAAACAGTTTTTTCTCCTAAAATCACAAAAAAAGACGCATGCGACATAAAATATAATGTTATGCATAAAATAGGATATGGAAAATGAATAATTCTGAAAAGTTATATCTTGTTGCAAACCACCTAAATGAATTAAACAGTAATGGAAAAGTAAAATGTTTCAGTGGCAATGAGAATGGATATGCCAAAATAAAACAAATAGTAAGGGGATGTTCTCTTTGGCTACACCATGAGAAGAATGGCGAATTGATCATTGACCTTATGATTTCTCCATCAGTATTAGAGAAAAAACCACTTGAGTGCGAAGAAAGCTTAAGACTATTTAAAGAGTATTTTGGCTTTTCAGTCAAATACTCAGAGTGGCAACATAGTATCGATAAACATAAAAAATATGATAGATACTATGTTGTAATTTCTGGTCTGCGTGTTGAAGAAATCATTAATCACACGAAAAAGCTAAAAGAAAAATTTGCATAACCAGACGCTCCACACGGATTGCGGCTACAGCGCCGCAACCGGTGAGCTTACCGTTAGGCGGTTGAAGAGGATAAAAAATGATCTTCGTTATACTATATTTGCTCTCATATCCTCTAATTCTCTATGAAAACTTTTTCGCAATGAGGCAAACTGCGGAGAAATCTCGAATTGCCAGATCACCATCCTTATTCCTTATTGTTGCGACAGTTACTTATGGGAGTAATAAAACAAAAGGGGTCTGCCCTTGAAGCTTGACAAACTAATCCCGGTTCCTTATAATGCAGCTCATGGCAAGACCATTGAGGATAGAGTATGAAGGAGCGGTATATCACATCATATCGAGGGGCAACAGAGGGGAACATATCTTTGCGGAAGATCAGGACAAAGAATACTTCATAGAAACGCTTCAAAACGCAGTAGAGAAATACAAGATAGACCTCTATGCTTTCTGCATCATGGGAAACCATTACCATCTGCTTCTGACAGCGCCACAGGGAGAACTTGCAAAAGCAATGCACTACATAGGGTCAGCCTATGGAAGTTTTCTCAGACGGCAAAAGGGATGGGTTGGGCATATATTTGCAGGGAGATACAAATCATTGTGTGTAGAGAAGGAGGGATACCTTTTTGAACTGAGCAGGTACATACATCTGAATCCGGTGAGGGCAGGGCTTGAGGAGAAGGCGGAAGGATATAAGTGGAGCAGCTACGGATATTACATTGGGGAGAAACAAGGAGCCGGCTGGTTGAATACGGACTGGCTTTTAGTGGAATATGGTCAAAACAGGAAAGCAGCCTGGAAGAAATATAAAAGATTTGTGGAGGCAGCGATAGAGAATCCCTCAAAATATCCCAAAGAGGATATCATAGGGCAGGCGATCTTAGGGAGCAAGGAATTCACCAAGAAGGTCATTAAAAGAATAAAGAGCGGCAGGAAATCTGACGAGATAACGGCAAAGAGAAGATACGAAGGCGGTATAGACCTTGAAGAGATGAGAGACACCATATGTAAATATTACAAAGTAAAGGAGATTAGAAATATAGACATATCTGAAGAACGACGTGGTAGGCTGATGTTCATATTCTTATCAAAGAAGGA
>MHEF01000101.1:9330-11947 GCA_001805125.1 Nitrospirae bacterium RBG_13_39_12 | reverse complement strand
AAGAAGAAGCGTGACTCAAACCTGAAGAGGATTTTATCGGGCAAGAGGATAAATCTTATAGGCAGACTTTGAGCACAGAGCGTTCCGCATTTAACCTATCGGGGTGATGCGGATTGAAAGGGGGTGAATGTTAATGGCAGCAAAGAAAAAGGCAGCGAAGAAGACCGCAAAAAAGAAATAAGTTTCCTTCACACTCTCACACCTCGTTTTTTAGGCTGGAGAAGAAATTCTCCAGCCTCTCCTTTTCTGCGGTCTTGTACACTATGTAACTAGATTCAGTAGAAAAATTCAAGTAAATTTTGTAAATTATTGAAATATAAGGATTCTTTACGTGTAACTAAATTCTGGCTGATGGCTGGTTTCGGATACTAACTCCCAGCAGTCCGGGTGCGAAAGCAGCTTTTTCAGGAATTTAAGGTTGGTAGAATGTCCTGACTTGTTTGCTATGATATGACCGTAAATTGGGAAACCTATTAGAGACAAATCTCCAATCAAATCAAGTATTTTGTGACGGACGAATTCGTCTTTAAACCTTAGTCCCGATGAATTTAATATCCCGCTTTCACCAAGGATTATTGCGTTATCAAAAGAACCACCCTTTGCAAATCCGTTTGCTCTCAGATATTCCACGTCCTTCAGAAATCCAAATGTCCGTGCCGGGGCGATTTCAATTGCAAAGTTTTCCTCGTTCAGGTCTAAACTCAGCTTTTGTATCCCAAGCAGATGGTGATTGAAGTGAATCACGTATGTTATTTTTCTCCCATTATAGGGAAGAGCTACAATTTCAGCATTACCATCGGTTAGGGATATTGGGTTTGCTATTATTAAATATGGTCTTTTTTTGCTCTGCTTTGCAATTCCATTTTTGATTATCAAGCTTGTTAATTCTGTTGAACTTCCGTCAAGAATAGGTATTTCCGGACCGTTTATTTCTATAAACAGGTTATCTATTCCAAGGCCGGCAAGAGTAGCAAGGATGTGCTCAACAGTCCTGATTTTTGCCCCGTTATAGCCGAGTGTAGTAGAAAAGGCGGTATCTGTGACGGAATTTACAGAGGCTTTTATTGTGACACCTTTATCTGTTCTTATAAATATTATACCTGTATCCCGTGGTGCCGGCTTGAGGCGAACCTTGGAGTACTGCCCTGAATGGAGGCCGATACCTTCAAAACTCACTTCCTGTTTTAATGTCCTTTGTAAACGCATAGTCTTTAGTTTAAAATTTATGTAAGTCTGATATAAGATTGCAAATATAGTGCCAGCAAAACCATAAAAACATTTAGACTCTTAATAGTCAACATATTGCTCTGTAAGATGGCTTTAATAGGGGTTCTATCAGAGTAAAAGAAACTTTCTTTTGAGTTCCAATTAAATAAATAAAGGAATATCTGTGTTATCTGTTATCAAAAGTGTGGATTATTTAACACAGTGCTATATATAACCACAGGTATTATATGTTAAAATTCACTGAATTAGCCTTATAGCACGATGACAGAATAAATTTATTTAAAATACCTTACGTGGTTATTATTTGCTAAAATAATCCAGTAACAATCGTTTAAAAATACACTAGGGCTTAAAAATTGAAAAAATTAAAACATATATACTGGTCAGGGGATTTGATATCCTGATTGTAAATTTGGTTAATTAGAGGATTTAAATATATTATGATTGGCATTATAGGTGGGAGCGGGCTTTATGAGATAGAAGGTGTTATTATTAAGGATGTCAAAAAGATCTCAACACCTTTTGGAGATCCCTCTGATTTTTACAGGATTGGGGAGTTCTCGAACAAGTATGTTGCATTTCTCCCAAGACATGGTTCTAATCACAGTATCCCCCCCCATGTTATAAACTACAGAGCAAACATTTGGGGATTCAAAGAACTTGGGGTGGAAAGAATTATATCGTTAAGTGCCGTAGGTGGTATAAGTCCCGGAATGAAACCAGGGACAATTGTTATTCCTGATCAGATTATAGATATGACAAAGGGCAGAAATTCAACATTCTATGATAAAGAAAAAGTTGTACATATAGACTTTACAGAGCCTTATTGCCCCGAGATGAGGAAATCTATTTTAAAAGCCGGTAAAGATTCAGGAACAGACCTGAAAACGTCAGGAACATATGTATGTGTACAGGGTCCGAGGCTTGAGACAAAAGCAGAGATAAAATATTTTTCCGGTATCGGCGCTGATATTGTCGGAATGACCACGATGCCCGAAGCATCTCTTGCAAGGGAGGCAGAACTCTGTTATGCAGGGATTGCTGTTGTCACAAACTATGCCGCAGGGATAAAGAAGAAAAGGTTAACAACAACAGAAGTTATAGATGTAATGGAGAAAAACTCAAAGCGGCTGAAAAAAATCTTGAGAAAGGTATTTACCCTTATGCCAAACAAGAGAGGGTGTCAGTGCAAGGAAGCTCTTAAAGAAGCGGGGATATAATACTATAATGGAAACCATTCTAATAGTAGAAGACAAGGAGTCAATGGCAGAGATGCTTAAAGAGACCCTGAAGTCTGAAGGATACAATGTAGTCTCCGCCATTGATGGTAATGAGGGCGTAAGACTTTTGAAAGAAGAAAGGATAAACCTTGTACTTACAGACCTTAAAC
>MHEF01000101.1:2497-9261 GCA_001805125.1 Nitrospirae bacterium RBG_13_39_12 | reverse complement strand
TAATGACAGCATATGGTTCCGTTGAATTAGCTGTAGAGGCAATGAAGGAGGGTGCCTTTGACTTTATTACAAAGCCTTTTGATACAGATCACCTCTTGATGCTTATAAAGAGGGCGCTTGAGACACATAGGCTTCTGACTGAAAATATCCTTCTCAAAGAAGAATTTACGTCGAAGTTTGGATTCCCAAGAATTATTGGTAAAAGTGAGAAAATTGCTGATGTTGCGCAAATAGTGCAAAAAGTCGCACCTGCGAAAACTACAGTGCTTCTGCTCGGCGAAAGCGGCACAGGTAAAGAGCTCTTTGCGAGGGCTATACATAATCTTAGCAATCGGAAGAATTACCCATTTGTGCCAATTAATTGTGCGGCAATTCCTAGAGATCTCCTGGAATCAGAGCTTTTCGGCCACGAAAAAGGTTCTTTTACAAGTGCTGATGCAAAAAAACTGGGTAAATTTGAGCTTGCTGATAAGGGCACCATATTCCTTGACGAAGTAGGCGATATGGATCTGACAATACAGTCGAAACTTCTCAGAGCAATTGAAGAAGGTGAAATCGAGAGGATAGGGGCTGGCAGGACTATTAAGGTTGATGTCAGGATTGTTGCGGCAAGCAATAAGGATATTGAAAAGGCGGTTGAGGAAAATAAATTCAGGGAAGACCTTTACTACAGATTGAACGTATTTCCGATAAAGATCCCTCCGTTAAGAGAGAGAAGGGAAGACATTCCCCTACTCGTAGAATATTTTCTAAATAAATACTGCCTTGAGATAAAGACTCCTGCAAAGGGCATTTCAAAAGAGGCACTTGCAATGCTGATGAACTATCACTGGAAGGGAAATGTTAGAGAGCTTGAGAATGCAATAGAAAGGGCTATTATCCTTTGTGACGGAGATGTTATTACGCCAGAGCAATTTGTTCTTGCCAGGCAATCTGTTTTTGAGTCTGCAAAAGGGGCCGTATCTTATGATGGAACTCTTGAAGATGTATCCAAAAAAGCTTTGAGGCTGGCAGAAACTCAAAGGATAATTGGTGCATTGAAGGAAACAAAGGGTAACAAGAGCAAGGCAGCAGAAATACTTCAGGTAAGCTACAAGACCCTTCTTACAAAAATTAAGGATTACGGCATTGAAGCTTGACAGTATAATTCCTGTGGAATTAATGAATATATGTTTTTATTAAACATTGAATCTATTGAGATTATCTTTATTTGTTCTATTGATAAAAATATTCCCTATACCATTAGTTAAAGGTATACTAAGGTATCGATCCCGATAGATATCGGGACATTATTCAATTACATTATTTGGGTTAATAAAAAGATAATTTATCTGGAGGAATTATAGTGTCAGGACATTCTAAATGGGCACAGATAAAACATAAAAAAGCCCATGTCGATGCTAAGAGAGGCAAGATATTTTCCAAGATTGTTAAGGAGATTACTGTATCGGCACGTCTTGGCGGTGGCGACCCTTTAGGGAATCCGAGACTGAGAACTGCGATCGAAAAAGCCAAAGAAGTTAATATGCCACATGATAATATAAAAAGGGCTGTCATGAAAGGTACTGGCGAGCTCCCGGGGGTGTCTTACGAGGAAAATTTATACGAGGCATACGGTCCCGGCGGTGTTGCAATACTTTTAGAGATACTCACTGATAACAGGAACAGGACAAGTTCTGAAATAAGGAGTATTCTGACAAAAAATGGAGGAAACCTTGGTGAAACTGGTTGTGTATCCTGGATATTTGAAAAAAAGGGATATATCCTTGTTGAGAAGGCCAAGGTTGATGAAGATACACTGATGTCAGTGGCTCTTGAAGCCGGTGCTGAGGACATGAGGGGTGACCCAAAAGAAGACAACTATGAAATTATCACATCTCCTGAGGAGATGATTAAGGTAAAAATGTCTTTGGAGACAGCCGGAATCCCTGTATCCCTTGCAGAAGCGACAATGCTTCCTAAAAATTATGTTTTACTTGATGAAAAGTCTGCAGAGCAGATGATGAGGCTTGAAGAAGCACTTGAAGAACATGAAGATGTTCAGAATGTTTATACTAATTTTGATGTTCCTGACGAAATAATAGTTAAGGTCGGAAGGTAAGATGCATATTTCCATCCGGGCTACCTTTAAGAGAAGATTTCTTGCAGGACTCCTGATATCGATACCTGCTATTGTTACACTCCTCATGATAGGATGGTTTTTTCGTTTTGTTGATGGTCTTCTTGAACCCCTGTATTATAATATTCTTGGCTATCATGTCCGGGGTATCGGCTTTATATCAGCGATAGTTATAATTTTTATTATAGGGATTATTTCAACAAATGTTTTTGGCAGAAGGATTATCGGATATCTTGAGATGGTCATGCTCAGGATCCCGGTATTCAAAGGTATATATACAGCTATTAAACAGCTTGTTGATGCCTTTTCTCCTGATGTTAAAGGATCATCGTTTAAAAAGTTTGTTGTTGTTGAGTACCCAAAATCAGACGTCTTCGCATTTGGTTTCCTTACAAAGGAATGTGTTGTTAAAAAAGGGAGCGATGGGAAAGAATCTTGCCTGAAAGCTGTCTATATACCCACAAATAATCTTTATCTTGGCGAGATAGCACTCTTCAGAGATGAAAATGTGTTTTACACTGATATCACAATAGATGAAGGTATAAAGATTATACTGTCAGGTGGTATCGCAACGCCTTCTAATTTATCCGAGGTAAAAAAGTGAAGATAGCAGGTGTTGTTCTTGCGGCAGGAATCGGGAAAAGGATGAATTCATCTCTGCCGAAGGTACTTCATACGCTCTATGGTAACAGTATGTTAGAGCATGTCTTATCCCCACTCTTTGAACTTAAACCACATAAGATCATTGTAGTTGCAGGAAAACATATTAAGGAAATAAAAGAATCTATAATCCAAATAAAGCCCCCCATCCCCCCTTTGCTAAAGGGGGGTAAAGGGGGATTACTCAGAACTCAGAACTCCGAGCTTATATTTGTGCAGCAAAAGGAACCCAGAGGTACAGGGAATGCACTCTTAAAAGCTGTGCCGTTTCTTAAAGGACCTAAAAGTACTCTTATTGTTGTTAATGGTGATACCCCTTTGATTACAAGGAAGACCCTGAGCAGATTTCTGGCAATTCACAGAAAAAAAAGGAATGTTATTTCGTTGCTCTCGTTTGTGTCTCAGCAACCGTCTTCTTATGGAAGGGTCGTCAGGGATGAAAGAGGTGATGTTGCGGCTATTGTTGAAAACAGGGATACGACTTTGTCTCAGAAGAGTATAAGTGAAGTAAACAGTGGTGTATATGCAATGGAACCCGATGCCCTGCCCCTCTTAAAAGATATAGATCTTAATGTATCAAAAGGTGAGTATTATCTTACTGATATAATTCATATTGCAAGGAAGAAAGGGATAAAAGCAGGTGCATACTGTATCGGTTCTGAAGATGAACTTATCGGGATAAATACTCAGGAAGAACTTGAGAGGGCCAGAAGGTTAATGAAGGAAAGAATAATAAAGAGATGGATAAAAGGCGGCGTGAGCTTTGTAGATAAAACTTCTGTGTTTATATCATCAGATGTTGTGATAGGTAAAGGTACTTCAGTTTATCCCAATGTTTTTATTGAAGGGAATACAAAAGTTGGCAGGAGATGCACTATCTACCCGAACGTGCGTATCCAAAACAGTATCATATGTGATGATTCAGTTATTAGAGACTCTTCGCTCATTGAGGATTCTATTGTAAAAAACAGGGCTTCGGTTGGGCCGTTTGCGCACATAAGACCTGGTTCAGAAATTGGTCCGGGAGCTAAGATAGGTAATTTTGTGGAGGTTAAGAAGTCATTGATCGGATCAGGCACAAAGGCGTCTCATCTCACTTATATTGGAGATGCAAAGATAGGGAAGTCCGTAAACATAGGTGCAGGTACTATAACATGCAACTATGATGGATATAAGAAGCAGGTTACCACTATAGAAGACAATGTTTTCATAGGAAGTGATACCCAGTTTATTGCACCTGTCAAAATAGGCAAAGGGGCTTATATTGCTGCAGGGTCTACAATAACAAAGGATGTTCCTTCTAAAGCCCTTGCTTTAAGCAGGGTTAAGCAGAGGAATATTAAAAATTGGGCATTAAAAAGGAAGTCGAAAATTAATAATGCGGAACCAGAAATTATGAAAAAAAGGAAAAAGTAATATGGAGGAATTATTATTTAAATCTATTATGTTTAATTGTCACAGATTATTTTTATAGTATGTGCGGAATAATCGGATATATAGGCAAAAGGAATGCCGTTTCAGTTGTTCTCGAAGGTTTGAGGCGTCTCGAATACAGAGGTTACGATTCTGCAGGGATCGCTTTTTTCTCCAATAAGGGCATTGAGGTTAGAAGGCGTCGAGGCAAAATAAAAGATTTAACTTCTATGCTTGAACCTGAAAACCTAACAAGTCATACCACAATCGGACACACAAGGTGGGCTACCCATGGAAAGCCTTCAGAGGAAAATGCCCATCCGCACAGGTCCAATGGTATCGTTTTGGTTCATAATGGAATAATAGAGAATTACCTGCCCCTCAAAAAAAAGATGATAGAAAAGGGATATCAGTTTACTTCAGAAACTGATACGGAGGTTGTTTGTCATCTGATAGAAAATTATGCGAGGGAATACCCTCTTGAAGATGCTGTAAGAGAGGCATTGAAAGAAATTAAAGGAGCTTACGCCCTTGCCGTTATCAAGGAAGATGAGCCTGATAAGATTGTAGGTGTGAGAAAGGATTGTCCACTTGTTGTCGGTTTAGGCGAAGGGGAATTCTTTATTGCATCGGATGTTCCTGCATTCCTTAATTATTCACGTGATATCTTATTTCTTGATGACGGGGAGGTAGCTGTCCTGACAAGTAAAGACGTCAAGATTACAGGACTTGATGGTGTGCCTGTCAAGAAGCGTGTGCAGTCTGTTTCATGGAGCCCTTCAATGGCAGAAAAGGGCGGATACAAACATTTTATGTTGAAAGAGATATACGAACAGCCAAGGGCTATCGCTGATACATTAAGAGGCAGATTCAATGCCGAAAGTGGGAGTGTGAATCTGGAGGAGTTTGGGTTCAAAGAAGAGGACCTGAATTCTCTTGAAAAGATTTTTATTGTGGCATGCGGCACTTCTTACCATGCGGCTCTTATCGGTAAATATATGATAGAGGGACTTGTAAGGATTCCTGTTGAGGTCGACATTGCGTCAGAGTTTCGCTATAGAAAGCCTATCATTAAGTCTGGAGACCTGATGATAGTCATAACCCAGTCTGGTGAGACTGCTGATACACTGGCTGCCCAGAGGGAAGCGAAAAAACTTGGTGCAAAAGTATTTACTATATGTAATGTTGTCGGAAGCACTTCTTCGAGAGAAGCTGATGCTGTATTTTATACCCACTCAGGTCCTGAGATAGGAGTTGCGTCAACAAAGGCTTTTACAACGCAGATTGTCGGGCTTTACCTTTTTGCAATAAGCGCCGGAAATATAAAAGGTTTAATCTCAGAAGACATGTCAAAAGAGTTTTTGAGAGAACTGCTGGTGCTGCCGGGTAAGGTTGAAAAGGCACTGGCTACAGATGAAAGTATAAAAATGGTTGCAAAGCAATTTTTTAAAGCAAGAGGGTTTCTCTATCTCGGAAGAGGTACCAATTATCCAATTGCACTTGAGGGGGCATTAAAGTTGAAGGAGATATCATACATACATGCGGAAGGATATCCTGCTGGTGAGATGAAACACGGCCCGATAGCTCTGATAGATGAGGAACTCCCGGTTATTGTTTTAGTACCAAAAGATAATTTGTATGATAAAATAATTTCTAACATCCAGGAGGTAAAGACCAGGGGAGGAAAAATCATATCAATCACAAACGATGTCGATGGTGAAGTTTGCGATATCTCTGATAAGTGTATTCTGGTTCCTGAAACGAATTTATATCTCACTACGGTACTAATGGCTGTCCCTGTGCAGTTGCTTGCTTATCATATTGGAGTACTAAGGGGATGTGATGTTGACCAGCCGAGAAATCTTGCAAAGAGTGTTACTGTTGAATAGAAAAGCTTTTTGGTTTGATAATTTTATCTTATAAATCTATAGACTTAAGACGAATAAAAATTTGACTGTAGATTTAAAGGTTAAAAAACTGTTAACATTAACATGTCAAAGGAGATTCCAATGCAAGACTTAAATCCATTTCAAAAAGAAGTTCTTTCCAGTATGAATGTTCCTTTACTTGTCCTCGCAGGTGCGGGAAGTGGTAAAACAAGTGTTATTGCACACAAGTTCTCTAATCTTGTGAAGACAAAAAAGGCTGCTTCGGATTCCATACTGACAGTTACTTTCACTAATAAAGCAGCTGCTGAGATGAGAGAAAGAATAGAGAATCTCCTTGAAAAAAATACTAATGGATCATGGATAGGAACATTTCACTCTCAATGTAACAAAGTCCTCAGAAAGGAAATCAATGTCTTTGACTATAATAACAATTTTACAATTTTTGACGAAGATGACCGTTGTAACCTTGTGAGGCATATTTTAAAAGAGTTCAAGATGTATGAAGCTCTTTATAAGGGTGTTGTAGCGCGCATAAGTTTTCTGAAGTCTTCTCTAATAAGTTCTGAAAAATTTCTTTCTTCGGGTGATGGTTTTGGTTTTGATGAAAAGCTGGCAAAGATTTATGTGAGATACCAGGATGAGCTTAAGAGATGTAACTCTCTTGATTTTGATGATCTGATTAT
>MHEF01000101.1:775-2435 GCA_001805125.1 Nitrospirae bacterium RBG_13_39_12 | reverse complement strand
CTTATATCCTTGTTGATGAATTTCAGGATACAAACTTTGCCCAGTACTATCTGGTTAAACTCCTCGCATCTTCTCATAAGAAGATATGTGTTGTTGGAGATGATGACCAAAGTATCTATAGATTCAGAGGCGCTGATGTAAATAATATCATGAATTTCGAGAATGACTTTCCCGGAGTAAAAGTTGTTAAACTTGAACAAAACTATCGTTCTACAAAGAATATACTTAATGTTTCAGGAGCTGTTATTTCGAAAAATTACGGCAGGAAAGAAAAAAAGCTCTGGACAGACAGGATAGGAGAAAAAGTAAATTATTGCTGTTTGAATACATGCGTAGAAGAGGCTAAATATATTGCTAAAGTCATTAAAGAGTTATATCTTAAAGGGACATATAATTACAGGGATGTTGCAATATTTTATCGTGTGAACCTTTTGCCAAGGGCGGTAGAGAATGCACTCCGTGATGAAGGTATCGCTTACCGTGTTTTTGGCGGAATTAGCTTTTACCATAGAAAAGAGATAAAGGATATAATAGCATACGCTCGTTTGGCGCTGAATCACGGAGATAATGTCAGTCTCAGGAGGATTATAAACAGTCCTCCCAGGGGAATAGGAACAGCGACACTTTCAAAGATAGAGCATGAAGCCAAGAAAAAATCGTTATCGTTATTCGATGCGATAAAGGCAACACTTCGTTCCAATAGTTTTACACCAGCTGTAAAAAATAAACTTGCTGAGTTTACCAAGTTAGTAGAAAGTTTTTCTTCTGCAAAAATCAGGGATGCAGCAGACCTGTTAAAAGCCATAATTGAAAAATCAGGTTATTCAGAAACCCTTGAAGAGGATAGGGTAAAAAATGTTGAAGAGCTTATTTCATCTGCTGAAGAAAAGGAAATAAAGAATTTTCTTGATAAGGTATCATTGTTTACAAACATGGATGAAATAAATGAAGGAGATTATATTTCTCTTATGACGCTGCACAGCGCGAAGGGGCTTGAATTCCCTGTTGTTTTTATTATGGGACTTGAAGAAGGCATGCTCCCATATTGTAAGGCAATGAACTGTGAAGACGATATCTCTGAGGAACGAAGATTGTTTTATGTGGGAATGACCCGGGCAAAAGACATTCTGTGGCTGACATCTGCCAAGAAACGAAGATTATATGCAAAGATAAAAGAACAGGAACCTTCGAGGTTTCTGAAGGATATACCGAGGGATTGTTGCCACTGGGTTGAAAAGTTAACAGGTTATCAGACAATAAAACTCGCGCCATTAAAGAAAAATGTCAAATCCAAACATGCCTTAACCTTATATACTGCAGGATGCAGGGTAAAGCATCCAACATGGGGCTTAGGTGTTGTACGTGATTGCTTTGGAGACGGTGAGAATTTAAGAATAATGGTTAACTTCCGGAATTTTGGAATGAAAAGGCTCGCAGTCAAATTTGCAAATCTTGAGAAAATCTGAAACTTAATCTTTAGAATGAAAATACTTAAAGAAGAGATTGAACATTTATCAATACTGGCAAGGCTTTCCCTTAGTGAAGAAGAAAAAGAATTATTCGGCTCACAGTTAAGTAGTATCCTCGATTACATGGAAAAGCTGAATGAGCTTGACACAAAGGGCATTGAACCAACATCCCACGTCCTGTCATTAAGAAA
>MHEF01000101.1:0-765 GCA_001805125.1 Nitrospirae bacterium RBG_13_39_12 | reverse complement strand
GTTGATGCACCGAGGCCATCTATTCCTAAAGAAGAAGCCTTCATGAATGCACCGGACCATACAGAAAAGTTCTTCAGAGTACCCAAAATAATTGAATGAGAACAGTAATCAGTCGCCTTATAGAAATCTTTTTTACAAATCATTTTTGCGGATTATCTACTGAGGTATATTTATGTTAAGGTGCATACTCAGGACAAAGATACATATAGCAACGGTTACAGAGTCTAACCTTTCTTATGAGGGAAGCATTACCATTGATGAGGCGATACTTAAAAAGGCAGGGATACTGCCGTATGAACAGGTGATGATAAGTAATCTAAACAACGGAGAACGGTTTGAGACTTATGTGATACCGGGCAATAGAGGTGAAATCTGCCTTAATGGCCCTACAGCAAGGAAGGGTGTTGTTGGAGATAAAATTATAATTTTTTGTTACAGCTATGTTGAAGATAGTAAACTAAAGAGATTCAAGCCAAAAATAGTCCTCCTCGACGAGAAAAACAAAATCCTCAGCGTTAAATAAAGCCTGTTTATAAATTACCTTTTTGTAATTTACGTTTAAGGACTTTCAGTGCTCCTTTGACATTATTCTCATTGACTTTAATCTCCCAAATAACTATCTCCTGCCTCTCCCTGTAGCCATACCACCACCATAGCTACCCCTTCTATCATCAAAGCCACGCCGCTTTTGTTGAGGTCTCGCCTCAGCTACAGTAAGTGATTTCCCCTTGAAATCTTTACCATTAAGGGTTGCAATCGCCTTTT
>MHEF01000100.1:10094-12007 GCA_001805125.1 Nitrospirae bacterium RBG_13_39_12 | reverse complement strand
TCAAATAAAGTATATTGTCTCCGTGCCTGCGTTTTAGCATGAAGAAGAACAGGATACCGACTACGATAAATCGTAAAAAAACTATACCAGGCATTCCAAATAAAAGATGGGAAAAATGGTATAAAATCTGACTAAACCAGTATGAAGTAAGTATGAAATGTTCTCTGGCAGTGTGAGTCTGTGGAGAAGTATATGCAAAGGGATCTTCTGTCGGGAGTGATTTATGCTGCCATATCCATTCGCCTGTCTTGAGATGCCAGAAGAAATCAGGATCTTTAACAGGATTTAATAGATAAAGGACTGATACTATGCAAATAACTGCTGTTAATATAAATATTGTTATTTTATTTATGCGGTTAAAATTCATAAAAAACCATAAAAATATTATCTAAAAAATATTACCACACCAAGCTCTTCTTCCTTTAAGGCTTCTCCTGAAGGTCTTTTCCAGAATATAGTCCTTCTTGCCGTTCCTTTTTCCACTGCAATAAATGCTAACTGAGAGTTTGCATCTTCTCTTTTTATAAGACCGCTCACATCTGCTACAGAGAGGTAATCTAAAGAACACTGTCCAATGCCTGCGACGAGCATGAATAATTATACACTGATGAAAGATAGTATTAAAGAGTCTATCCCTATGAATCATGCTTCTTTATGTACGATGTAAAATAAATAACTTGGTGGTAAAATATTGACATTGAAGGAGATGATGATTTGAAAATAGCGTATTTTGATTGTTCCTCAGGTATAAGCGGGGATATGTGTCTCGGTGCTATTGTGGATGCAGGTGTTTCAATAAAATATTTAGAGAAAGAACTCAATAAAATTCCCGTGAGAGGCTATAAATTATCTGTTAAAAAGGTTAAAAGAACACATTTTAGAGCAACCAAAGTGGATGTAGTTCAGGGTTCGAAGACAAAGGTTAAAGATATAAAAAGATGGAAAGATATAGAGAGAATAATTCAAAGATCTTCGCTTTCTGATGATATAAAACAAAAAGGATATAAAATTTTTAAAAGGATTTTTGAAGCGGAAGCAAAGGTTCATGGTGAGGCATATGATAAGCTGCATCTTCATGAACTCGGAGCTGTGGATTGTGTCACAGATATTTTTGGGACAATTATCGGACTCAGTATTCTCGGGATAGATAAGGTTTATTCATCTCCCGTGAATCTCGGGAGTGGGTTTATAAAGAGTGAAGCAGGGGTTTTACCAGTTCCAGCTCCTGCTACTGCCGAGATATTAAAAAAGGTTCCCGTGTATTCAAAAGGTGTTTCATTTGAACTAACTACGCCGACAGGTGCAGCAATAATTAAAGAGCTATCGTCAAGTTTTGGAGATATTCCGGTTATGGATATAGAAATGATCGGTATTGGGGCAGGAGATAGAGACTTTAAGGATAGTCCCAACATCCTTAGGCTCTTTGTAGGTAATAAAAAGCATTTTAATAGCGACCGTAACAGTGAGGGGGTAATGGTCGTTGAGGCTAATATTGATGATATGAATCCTCAAATATATGAATATGTTATGGAAAAACTTTTTAAGGCTGGAGCCCTTGACGTGTATTTTACACAGGTTGTTATGAAGAAGGGAAGGCCGGGAGTGAAAATGACTGTACTATGCACTAAGGAACTTATAGAAAACATGATAGAAATTATACTGAAGGAGACAAGTACAATAGGGCTGAGGTTTTTTGAGAATAAGAGGAGAATACTTCAGCGTGAGGTTAAAAAGATAAATACTGAATTTGGAAAAGTAAGAGTAAAGTTTTCAAGGTTTGGGGATGACGTTCTGAAGATGACGCCTGAGTATGAGGATTGTAAGAGAATCGCAAAGAAATTTAATATTCCGCTTATAGAAATTATGAAGAAAATAAAATGAAGATTCCGGAGAACACAGAAATATAGATGCGT
>MHEF01000100.1:0-10051 GCA_001805125.1 Nitrospirae bacterium RBG_13_39_12 | reverse complement strand
ATAATCTATGTCGTTTTCATTGAGCTTTTTAGGCGAGTAATTATACTCACCTAAAAAAAATAACTTCTACTTTGCAGAAAGCGTTATAAATAAGGATGAGCTACCTCTGAATACGAGAAGCAGTATATCCTCTCCAGGGTTTATCGTGGTCACCATATTTTCATAGTCCTTGATGTTAGTTATCTTTTGTCTGTTTATCTCCTGTATTATGTCACCCTGCATAAGTACCATAGCAGCAGTGCTGTTTTCATCGACGCCGGATACAATAACGCCTCTGATTTTTTCAGAAAGTTTTAGCCGGTTATAAATTTCTGGTGAAAGGTCCTGCACTGTTACCCCTTTTAATAAATTGTTAAATTCAGCATCTGAGATTTTTTCCGTATCAGGAGATAACTCACCAATTGTAATCTTTTTTGGTTCTGTTTTATTTTCTCTGATAATTATCATCTCCACTTCCTGCCCTGGTGGGGTATTTGCGACCATATTTTTCAGCTGGTAGGGTTCATTTATGTCTTTGCCCGCATACTCTAATATAACATCGCCTCTCTGTAAACAGGCTTTTTCAGCAGGGCTTCCTTCTACGACATCTCCAACGAGTACTCCTTTTTCATCCTTCAGATTAAACTGCTTGGCAAGTTCAGGGGTTAAGGACTGAATTGTTACCCCAAGCCACCCCCTTATAACCTTACCCTTGGTAATCAGACTATCCATTACAGTCTTTGCCATGCTTGTCGGTATTGCAAAACCGATGCCCTGATAACCACCGCTTGTAGTGAATATAGCAGAATTTATACCGACAAGTTCCCCTCTGACATTTACGAGTGCGCCGCCGGAATTCCCGGGATTTATTGCTGCATCTGTCTGTATGAAATCCTCGTAATCAGCGATGCCTACGTTAGCTCTTCCGATGGCACTCGCTATGCCTGTTGTTACAGTCTGGCTTAAGCCGTAAGGATTTCCGATTGCTATCACAGTTTCACCAACTCTTAATTTCTCTGAATCACCCCATTTTATTGTGGGGAGATTATCAGCGTCTATTTTGACTACTGCTATATCTGTCATTGCATCGTTCCCTACAATCTTTCCGGTAAATTCTCTTTTATCCGAAAGTGTTACTTTTATCTCATCAGCACTTTGAACTACATGATTTGAGGTTAAGATATATCCTTTAGAATCGACAATTACACCAGAACCAAGGCTTGCAGTTTTGCGTTCTTTAGGTGTTTTAAATTGGTCTCCGAAAAACCTTTTTAAAAAAGGGTCGTCGAAGAACGGGCTCATTTTTTCCTGTATCTTTATCGTTCTTGTTGTGGATATGTTTACAATGGCAGGCTTTACAGCTTCTGCAATCTCTGCTGTAGCCTGTCCGATTTCAGTTAAGATATTGATAGACTTTTGCGATATTACAGGCTCAGCAGCACAAGTATATGACCAGAACCCTAAATTGAATAATACTAAAAGCCCTGAAATGAAACATGTTCTTATAGAAAATGCTATTTTGAAAAATACTTTTACCCTGGGAATCATTTTGCCTCCTGTTAAAAGATTGATATGTCAGTAATTGAGTTAACAATTATTCCCGACAATATTTTTTTAAATCTTAATATATTAACATTTAGTACAAGGAGTTAAAAAGTTCATATTGTATGGATAATTATTGAAAAAGACATATTTAATATAAATTATAGATTGTGGAAAGATGGCAAAGGTTGGATCTGGGTTATAATAGCCATTAAGTAAGGAAAAATGAAATTATCAATTATAGGACTATCCAACTCAGGTAAGACAACTATTTTCAATGCTCTTACAGGAATGGATATCGAAACTACTGCATATCCAACAACTAACGCGGAGCCGCGCAGATGTATTGTAAAAGTGCCTGATTCGAGGCTTGATAAGTTATCAGAGATATTCAGACCAAGAAAGACGACGCATGCAACGATTGAATATGTAGACTATATCGGTCTTACGAAGGGTGATGTGGAGCAAAACAGGAAAGTATTTGATTTGATAAAAGATGTTGATGCAATAGTGCATGTTGACAGGGCATTTAAAGATGAGAGTGTTGTACACCCGTTAGGGAGCGTTGATCCCTTGCGAGATGCAGAGACAATTGAACTTGAGTTGATATTTGGAGATCTCGAGTTTGTAGAAAAACGCCTTAACAGAATGGAGCAAGGATTAAAGAGGGGAAAAAAACCCGATGAATCTGAAAGGAAATTGCTTCTGAAATGTAAGAATAGTCTGGGAAAAGAAATTGGTCTCAGATATGTTGAGTTTAATGAGGAAGAACATAGTGCGATGAGACCATTGCAATTTTTGTCTACTAAACCGGAGGTTATTGTTCTGAATGTTGAAGAGAAGGATTTGAATACTGACCATTTAAACGATATTCAATCATCTATACTTAAAATGTACCCTTTCCTTACAGTTTTAACCATGTGTGGCAAGATAGAGATGGAGATTGCCAGGCTTTCACCTGGTGATGCGCAACTATTTCTTGATGACCTCGGTATTAAGGAAACTGCAGCGAACAAGGTTATTCACACTTGTTATAAGCTCCTCGGTCTTATCTCATTTTTTACATATGTCGGAGATGAGGTAAGAGCATGGACCATGACAAAAGGTCAAAACGCACAGAAGGCAGCCGGCAAGGTACATTCTGATATAGAGAGGGGTTTTATCAGAGCCGAGGTTATTTCTTTTGATGATTTTATCTCCGCTGGAAGTATACATGTAGCAAGGGAAAAAGGAGTTTTAAGGCTGGAAGGAAAGGGTTACGAGGTAGATGACGGAGATATTATTAATTTTAGATTCAATATATAGAGCCTGGCTGGTTTTCTTCCCGGTCTAAAATCTCCCTGTAAATAAAAGGCTTTGTGCTTGCCGGAACTTCAGGGGCGGCATAGAGTTCTTTAAGGTCAGATGTCTTGATGTTTTTTAAAAAATTTACAACAAGAGAAAGAGGAGTGTGATTGTTAATAATAAGAGCCCATTGAATCTGATATCTGCGTGACCATTTTGGGTGACACGCTATTTTATGGATAACGTGTGAAGCTGTTTTCTTCTTGCTTGTTATTTTAGATATATCTCCTTCAGTCATGTATGGGCTGTCAAGGCATATTGGAACGACATCTTTCATGCCATCTTCAATAAGTTTCATAAGAACATTACTATTTGCCCTTTTTGCAAGTGTTTTTTTAATCCCCAATGGGAGTGAGAGAATTTTATCACTAATATTGGCCTCGGCTTTTATCCTAACGGTTATCGGGACAACCTGATTCCTTGTTAGATCAGCCAAATCAAATATTTTAATGGATTTAATAAGTGAAAGGGAGATTTTTTGTGGAGTTTTTGGGTTTTTGCATAAAGCCAGCATTATGCGATAGCAATCCTTCCATCTCAAGTTATTATGAATATCTTCGAGTATCTCAGAACTTATATTTCTTCTGTTTGCAATAATTATGGCAAGATCTTCTGTAAGGTTATTATTTAATAAAAGTTTTGAGATAACTTTAGAAGAAGGGTGGTATACAAGCGACTTCAGTTCTTCATCACTTGCAGTAGTTGCCAGTTTTATGGCTTTATCTAAATCTCTCATGTTTTTATTTTAACCTAATCAAATAGAGTTTAGGTGTTTCTATGCTGTAAAAGGCATTTTTAAAAACTATATGGCTAAATCTGTGCCATTCAGACTGAATCTTGCATCGGAAGCCTGTTAATGATGATAAAAGAACTCTGTTAGGGAATGAATCACTTAACGGTAATGATCTGGAAGTTATGTTATAATTCATTCGCAATGGATATTAAAAGATTAGTAAAACAAAATATTCGTTCTTTATCAGCATATGAAACAAGGGAGATTCCTTGCAGGGTAAAACTTGATGCTAACGAGAGTCCTTACGGTTTTAGCATGGCATCAAAAGCAATTAGCAAGATAGAAACCAACAGATATCCGGATCCGGAGGCTAAAGAATTAAAGAAAGTAATCGCGAAAGATTTGGCGATTAATAAAAAGAATGTACTTCATGGCAATGGGTCTGATGAGCTTATTTACTATCTGATTGCTGTTTTCGGAGGGCCTGTTCTGTATCCAACTCCCACCTTTTCAATGTACGGAATAATTTCACAAGCTCTCGGAGAAAGGAAGATGTCAATCCCTCTGGATAAGGAATTTGATCTTGATATAGATAAAATGTTAACTGCGATTAGAAAAGATAAGCCCGGTCTTATATTCCTAAGCAGTCCGAATAATCCGACAGGAAACTGTTTTTCCTCAGAGAAGATATTGAAAATAATAGATGCAACCAGAGGTATTGTTGTAGTAGATGAAGCTTACCAGCCTTTTGCAAGTGAAAAAGGGTTCATTCCCATGCTTAAAGATTACAAGAATCTTGTTATCATGAGGACACTGAGCAAAATAGGACTTGCAGGATTAAGAGTAGGTTTCCTGATAGGTGATGAAAAGATAATCTGTGAAGTTAATAAGGTCAGGCTTCCATTTAATATCAATTCCTTGTCACAGAAAATAGCTCTGGAAGTTTTAAAAAACAGGAAAGAGAGGAATTTGTATATAAAGTCAATTGTCTCTGAGAGAAACAGACTTTTTAATGAACTGTCAAAATTTGAAAGCATAAGTCCATATCCGTCAGAAGCGAACTTTATATTATTCAGTGCCAATGAACCTGATGGAATATATGAAAGGCTTTTGAAAAAAGGCGTACTGGTCAGGAACATGAAAGGTGTTGTGAATGGTTGTCTGAGGGTTACAGTGGGAACACCCGGAGAGAATACTATTTTCCTTAATGTTTTAAAGAAAGTTGTTTGACGTGTAAGCCTGCCATTTTCATTATTGTATGTAGAGAAAAACATAGCAGGATATGATTGAAAAACCGGAAGGTGATATAGGAGGCAAAAAATGAGGACAGCCAAGATTGCCAGGAAAACAAAAGAGACGGATATAAAACTGAGTATTAATCTTGACGGAAAGGGACAATACTCTTTGGATACATCTATTCCATTTCTTGACCATATGCTTTCTTTGATGTGCAAACACGGGCTGTTTGATATGAGATTAAAAGCAAAGGGAGACATTGACGTTGACTTTCACCATACAGTGGAAGATGTTGGTATCATATTCGGTAAAGCAGTTAAACAGGCACTTGGAAATATGAAAGGAATATCAAGATACGGTCAGGCATCTGTGCCAATGGATGAAGCACTGGCATATGTAAGTCTTGACATTAGTGGAAGGTCATATCTTGTTTATAAGGTTGAATTTTCCAAGAAAAGCAAGATCAGGAATTTCGATCCCGATCTTATCGAAGATTTTCTCCAGGCATTTGTTGGCAATAGCAGTATCACACTTCACGTTGGGTCCCCGTATGGCAGAAATACACATCATATAATCGAAGCAATATTCAAGGCACTGGGAAGGGCATTAAGACAGGCTGTATCAATCGATCCGAGGGTCAAAGGAGTGCCTTCTACGAAAGGTGTTCAATAATTACGAATAATACCGATTGATATACAAAATTATGGGAAACAAGCAGGCCATAGCATTTTCGCTCATTCTCGGTCCCGATTCCAAAAGCTTTCGGGACAGGACCTCCGAGGTGAATTCTGTCTTCGACAGTATTCAAATCCGCTCAAATACCATGCCCTGCTTGTTTTTTGAAATTAATAAGAGCATTTTAAAATGAAAATAGCAATAACAGGGAAGGGCGGAGTCGGTAAGACCACACTTGCGTCTCTACTTTGTCATATCTATGCACAAGAAGGGAAAAGGGTTATAGCGGTTGACGCGGACCCGGATGCAAATCTCGCATCAGCCCTTGGAATATCAAAAGAAGAGATATCAAAGATCAAGCCTATAGCGGACATGAAGGAGCTTATTGAAGAAAGAACCGGGGCAAAAACAGGTAGTATGGGCGGGATTTTTAAGCTTAACCCCAAAGTGGATGATCTGCCGGAAGGAATCGGGTATCGATTGAATGGGATCACTCTTCTCATGATGGGTAAATCAAAGGCAGCTGCCTCAGGCTGTTATTGTCCGGAAAATGTGCTTCTGCGGAGACTTCTAAAGCACCTTGTGATTGAAAGGAGTGAAGTAATAATTTTAGATATGGAGGCCGGGATTGAGCATCTGACAAGGGGAACGGCAGAGTCTGTGGATGCTTTTATTGTTGTTGTTGAGCCTGGGCAGAGAAGCATACAGACAGCCGCAACAGTCAGAGAGATGGCAAGAGGACTGGGTGTCAAAAAGGTTTTTATTGTTGCAAACAAGATCAGAGGATCTGAGGATTTAAATTTCATAAAAGACAATATCGGTGATATGGAACTTGTTGGTTCAATTAACTTCAATCACGCTATAATGGAAGCTGACATTAAGGGTTCCCCACCTTTTGATTATTCACCCATAACAATAAACGAGGTTAAAGATTTAAAAGAAAAAATTGAAAAGAGCTTTAACAGTTAAAAAATGAAAATAAAAAAAATACTTGCGGGCATTGATTTTGGACAAGCTACAGAAAAAGTCTTTTCTTACTCATTATATTTTGCTGAAGCTCTGAAGGCATCTTTGACCCTTCTATATGTTATTGATTATCTTGTAACCCCACCATCTTATATTTTCCCTTATATTGATAAAGAAAAACGAACTGCTGAGAAAAAATTTGCTTTATTAAAAAAGAAATTGGAAAATGCCGGGATTAAAGCGGGATCAGAAGTTACTGTAGGCAGGCTTCATGAATCTTTCAAGACTGAAGCAGAAAAAGTAAATGCAGATATGCTTGTTCTTGGTTTCAGGTCTCATGCACTAAGAAGAAGCAGTTCGGAGAAGCTGATAAAGGGATTGCAGATGCCTATGCTTGTGGTTAGAGGAGAAAAAACTGATTCAGTAAGAAATGATTCTGTAAAAATCAGAAAAATTCTATGCCCTGTTGATTTTTCTGAAGGTTCAGTAAAAGCTTTATCAGTGGCAAGGGAACTGAAGGATTATTTTTTTGCAAAGCTGGATGTAATACACGTATTCCCCAGTCATATTATTAAGAAGAAGATAAATAAATCGATGGATAAAGAGAAGGTGGTAAAGGAATTAATTGAACATGAGACAGGCAGACTCAGCAAAATACTTAAGGATTCCGGCATCAGGGAGTCAGGAAAAATAGACGAAGGGGAACCATATAAAAAGATAATCTCATTCTCGAAAGAAGAGGACATTGACCTGATAGTTATAGGTGCACGTGGGTTGGGTTTTATAAAAGGTATGATCATCGGAAGTGTGACTGATTCCTTGCTAAAGACTTCTCCGTGTCCAGTGATAGTAATACACTGATGCTCGGCGAGATTTTCTTTCTTCTGATTGGCCTTGTATTAATAATCATAGCTGCTGAAGGATTTACTAATGGCATAGAGACCCTGGGCAGAAGATTTTCTCTTTCTCAGGCAGTTGTGGGCAGTCTCCTCGCTGCAGTAGGTACTGCGTTACCAGAAACCGTTCTGCCAATAGTTGCAATATTTTTTTATAGCGGAGAGTCGGCAAGAGATATAGGTGTAGGCGCCATACTCGGGGCACCATTTATGTTATCTACACTGGCATTTTTTCTGGTAGGCATTACGGTATTGGCATCATTTATAAAAAAGAAACGGGGGTTTGAGATTAATGTCGAGACACAATCTACCAGGAGGGACCTTATCTTCTTCTTGCCTATGTATTCAACAGCAGTATTGGTACCTATAGTAGCTGGAAGGTCATTTTCTGTTCTAATAGCAATAATGCTTATCGGTGGATATATCTTTTATGCATATAGGACTTTCAGGTGTGAAAGCGCTGAAATAGAGCATTCCGGGAGGATGTACCTCCAGAGGTTAGCCGGAAAATTAAGACTTTCAACTGCACAGAAACCTAATATTATATTGATATTATTTCAGGTTGCAGGCGCTTTATTAGTTATGATTACAGGTGCGCATACATTTGTTAAAAGCCTTGAGCATATTTCAATAAGATTCGGGATGAACCCTCTGCTTTTTGCCTTGATGCTTGCTCCTGTTGCAACGGAACTCCCGGAAAAATTCAATAGTGTTACATGGACATGGAAGGGGAGAGATACACTTGCAGTCGGAAATATAACTGGTGCCATGGTATTTCAGTCAACTTTTCCTGTTTGTGTAGGGTTATTGTTTACAGATTGGAAGTTAACTGGAATGGCTATCTTCTCGGCAATTCTTTCACTTTTATCTGCATCAATAGTTTATGGCGAATTGGTATTAAGAAAGCGTATTTCGCCGTTAACATTACTCTTTGGAGGCGTGCTTTATCTTGTATATGCGGTTGTATTAATTGCAGGTAACAGGTAATGGAAACTAACTGCTGACAGACTGAATATCCTGTTAGCTAAAATTTAAAAGTGAACCCATTTTCTTAAAGATATACACCTTATTCAATCTGAACTTCTTACTTCGGAAATACTATAAACATAGCATCATAACAACTGTCTGTCATTCCAACTTGTTCGGAATCTTTCTTGCGGTTGTTTCTCCTTGCCCATGCTTGTAAGAAGGATTCTGGACTGATCCTTGACAAGCGAGGACAAAAGCCAGAATGACAATAAAACATGTAAAGTTATCTCTGTCATGATGAATGAGGTGTTCACTTTTAATTCTTATTTGGCAGACAGACTGAATGTCCTTGACAAATAGGTTACAAAGGGATATTTTGATATTAAGCACACTTTGTAACCGTAAGGCGTAAAAAGAAGGTTTTATCATGGCGAGGTATTTTGGAATAATAAATTGCAGATTTCGACCTATCATACTATTCTCGTTCTTGATTGTATCATTTCTCCTCTATAATCTTGCACTTGGGTATTACAAGGCTAAATACACTGAATCCGCGCATGGGAATAACCCATCGGGTGCAGGGGTTAATCGCTCAGCAACCTCAATTGAAACTGGCTTTGGTTACTCAAAAGGCAACTGTACACACTGCCATGAGCAACATGCCAGTATCGGTGGGGGAGAACCTTCACCTACTGGTGGACCAGATCAATTTTCACTCTTTGCCCCAATGAATGCGACAAGTCAAACCACTAACTTCTGCTTTCAGTGCCATAAGGGCATCGGTTCTGTCCAATATGGTATTCTCACAAACCATACCTACAGCAAGAACTTTGGGGGAGGAACTGCTACCTTTGACAATATCTATGATGCCTTTAATACAGCAACTGGTTCATCCCATAACCTCGCCGATGTCCTAACCCGTGCTACCCAAGCCTGGACTACTACTTTTACCAGCACTACCAATGCCTGTATCGTGTGTCACAATCCTCATACCGCCCAAAAGAATCATCCAGTTACGGTCAATGCCCTGAACGGGGTTAACACAGCAGTGAGAATGCCTGGTGATTATAAAGCTAATGACTATAACCTTTGGGGAGATGAGACCGGCTCCGGCGAAATGATGAGCGAATGGTGGACACTATATCAGGCACCTTATTGTAAGGGCAAAACTACCTATGAGCCGGCTTGTAACTCCACTTTCAACGGATCCAATCTACCAGGAATTATAGGTGGATGCAGATCAGGGTGCCATAGGGGGACCGCTGCTTACAGTACTGAACGCTCTCGAAACCTCCGCCCCGTTAACTGGACTAATGATTCAACTGAGCCTGGGAACCGGAGTGTGCATGGAAAATTTCCTTCGAGTCCCAGTGGTGATGATGGTTTCCCCATAGCCCCTTATACTGATGGTACCAAAAACTATGTCCTTTCCTGCACCGACTGCCATGAACCTCATGGCTCCCCAAATGAATGGCTGTTGAGAACCACTGTCAATGGAAAAGATAATATTAGCATAACATCATCTGGTTGGTGGTGGGCGTTTTGTACAGCCTGTCATGACTTGGTGACTGGGATGCCAGATGGGTGGCATAAAAGTGGAATGCAAAAGTGTAGTAACTGCCATTACCACGACTATACCTTAGAGGGCTGGTTCTGATTGACCACGGGAGCATTTAGGGTCAGGTCTCCACATTTGACAAATTAATTTAGT
>MHEF01000099.1 GCA_001805125.1 Nitrospirae bacterium RBG_13_39_12 | reverse complement strand
TATAATTATGATGATGTTAATCGCGATAATAATACTGAACATGATCTTAAATGCCTTTTGAGCGAATAATTTCAAAGATAATATAATAAAATAAAGATTGATTGTCAACTATTATAGTGAACGCATTAAATATTCGGATATCTTGACTACTGTTATTAGGGTATTTTCCCCGGCTTTATCGCCCTCTCCGGACATATCTCATGACAGCAGAGGCATCGAATGCATTTTGAATACATCACCCTTGCCAACCGATCAACTACTGTAACAGCCCCTTTAGGACATATCTTTTCACATTCTCCGCAGCCAATACACCTGTCCGTAATAACAGGTCCGATATTGGACGCATTATTGCCTGTCAGCAGGTGAAGCGCTGTGTTTGGCAGCCTGAAACCCTTGATGGGATTGTCTTCTGGTCTTAGCAGAGGATATTCGATCTTCTCAGGCCATAATCTTCTGATCTTTGCCCTCTTTAGGACAGGTATTCCAACAGGTTCTATCCCGATCATTCTGCATACGGATATATCCATGGCCACGGCATCAGTGGATGCAAGTGCAAGCCCCAGTTCGACTGGGTCCCCGCCGCCGCCAGGCCCCTCTCCCTCCATGCCCAGGATACCGTCCATAATAATCAGGCTGGGCTTGAGCAAAAGATATATATCAAGCAGGATATCGGCAAATCCTGCCCTGCGTGGAAACAAGGCATGATATTTCACTTTGGTAAGACCAGGCACTATTCCGTACATGACCTTGCAGGCAAGCGTCATATATTGAAAGGAGTGGGTCTTTAATTTTGGCAGGGCAATAATCTTATCCGCATTAAAGGCATAGCTGCATATCGGCGATTGCTTTAATATTGTCCCTCCTGAGATGCTGAGCCTCTTTGTGCCTGTATCATAGTTCAGAGATATCTGTTCCTCTCTGGCCATTTCTTCAATACCGGTCATACGGTATATCTTCTTAAGATTCCTCCTTGAAAACCTCCCTATTGGCGAATCTCCTATAAAAGGGGATCCCCCTGCCTTCTTCACTTCCCTGACCACGGCCCTCACGAATTCAGGATGTGTTGTTACAGCCTTTTCAGGCTCGCTCGGGGATAGCAGGTTGACCTTCAGAAGGACCCTGTCTCCTTTTTCTATGAAACGTCCCATGCCGCCCAATGGCTTAAGGAGTCTTTCGATCTCAGGTTTGATATAGGTCGTTTTAATGATGCTTACATCGGTCATATCTTATTCTTGCCTTCTAATGAATTATCTTGATTTCTAAATCCTTGATAAATTATTAAATGACAATTAATCTCTGAGAGAATGTATTACTCCGCCGCAAAGCAGCGAGGTATCATTAAAGGCAATATAACGCCGCAAGTGGAGGGGAATTAGACCCTCGTCCGCCTCTGGCGGATTAAATATTAGTATTACTTGCTATGCAAGGATTTTATTTAAGGATAATTAATATGATTCATAGCTTTAACGGAAAAACACCCAGGATATCAGAAAGTGTATTTGTAAGTGAATCAGCGTGTATTATCGGTGACGTGGAGATCGGCGAGAATTCCAGCATATGGCCTGGTGCTGTAATAAGGGGCGACTTAGGCAAGATCACGATAGGCAGTAATTGCGCTATTGAAGATAATTGCGTTATCCATTCCGGATCTCCCAGTATGGAAGACTCTATAAGCGACCTTGTCATCGGGGATAATGAGCATATCGGTCACGGAGCGGTTCTTAACTGCCGCAGGATCGGCAGTCATGTCCTTGTCGGCATAAACGCAACAATCCTTCATGACGTGGATATAGGCGATTTCTGCATCATCGGGGCCGCTACAATGGTAGGCCAGGGGATGAAGATACCCGACAGGTCATTTGTCGTCGGGGTCCCTGCCAAGGTCAAGGGAAACATAACTTCTCAGCAACTTTTCTGGCTCGAGCAGGCACCGAAAGCCTATGCCCGACTTGCTGAAAGGTATAAAAAAGATGGATAAGATCTTCTTCCAACCTTAGACTCCGCATTCTGTCGAGTATTTCCAAGGATTTTCAGCCATGTCTCGTTTAATATGTTCACGGTAGTCAGAATATATTCTCTTGATGAGTTGCTCTAATGTTGGTGCGCCAATAAAGGTTTCAAAGTGAATCCTCTCTTTCTCCACCCTCTCTTCTTCTACCTGTTTCCTATAACCTTCTTCGTCAAACGGACCCCACTTCTCTTCCAAGTTCCTCTTAACTTGCTCCCATGGAATTCCCTTCTTGTTACCGGATTTAAGTTCCTTGAGCCTCTCATCAAGATCAGACCCGATGGGATCTTCTTTTCTGTCGTATCCAGGCTCAGGTATGTTATCACGGTCAAGGATCGGCTGGCCTAATGCCTCCGCCATCATTACCCATGAATGACGCAGTTCTTCTATATCTTCTCCAAAAGGCTCAACCGGATCTTGGGTTATCGCTCCCACATGTCCGTTTTTATCGTAGTATGCCTCATGTATGGCATACGTGTAACTCACTCTTTCCTTATTCTCCGTGAGATCAATGTATACATTCTTCTTTCGCACAACTCTATAGTTCCACATATTTCACCTCGTTCTGTTGAGCCCTCGCCTAACAAAGACATGATGTGTGTATTTGATGACTAATCGGGATATAGGGTGACGCGACTCACCACAGTTATACCAGCCGCCGTCACTTGAAGGCTATGGAGAGACAATCTACGCATCCCGCAGGGGCGGGACCAAGGCGATTCGGCCTTGCCCTTATCCTAACCTTAGGCTCCTCGATATCAATTTTACAAATCAATAATTTTTAATCGAAATTGATATTCTACCCCTATTGCTTGTTGATACTTAATATCTGGTTGATCTGCGAGGATTTTTCTAATAGTAGCCTTATGCCCCTCTGCCATTTTAAGACCGAATATGATTGATGAAATATCAGCCGATAAAGGTAATTCCTTATCCCCTTCATCATAAACCAATCTCCACTCCTTTTCGTATTCCCAATCTTTAGCCTTTGTAAAAAGCATTTTAGTAAAGCAGGAAGGATCATAATTGCCGTTATCATCAAGAGGATATACTTTAGGATAATTGCAATCGTATTCGACTGGTTGTGTCTTAGTAATATCTCCGAGTAGATTATCATTTTTACGAACAAAACAAATGCAGAATCCTTTATGTTGGTTTGAGTAGTGAGACCACATTAAAATATTATCATTTATTTGGCTCATACTAAAAATCCCAAATTTGCTAATAATCTTTTCTGGCTCGTTTTGAAGAAACTCTGAGAAGATTTTATAATCTTCTTGAAGATTTCCTGTCGAAATCCCTGTTCGTTTAAGATACTTAATAAAAGCTTCGGGGTTAATTTCAGGTATAAATTTAATTTTGCAATCAAATGGGTCGTTAAGAGATTCTGGTTTAGCAGCCCAGATTTTTTTATTTATCAGGACAGAAAGGGAGTTTGTATTGTAAGCGCAGTACTTGTATAAATGATTTACTTGTGGATATTCCATCTGACTTTTTTTATAAATTATTTATTTCTAACGGTAAGCTCACCAGACAGCGAAGGCCACAAGACTTTCGCTGTCTGGTGAAGCGTCATGTTATGCGAAAAGAACTTTTCTTTCTTTGAAATATCAATATGTTGCCTATCGGTGCTCCAAGTTGGGTAGCATTGAAAAATCCACATTCGGCAGTAATGGCAAAGTTTCATAAACGAGAGTATATAAACGTTTTAACGCTTGCTCCATATATAATAAAATCTCAATATTAGTCCCCGGTATCTTAGGTGGACTCAAGTTGTCCAAGGATAGCATGCTAGTTGATGAATTAATGAGTATTGAAATATTGTATTCTGCTAAAAAGTATGGGCTATGTACTAATGAATCTCTGAGTTGAATAATTTCATCGATCCATTCTAAAACATGCCGAATGAAGATATCTGCAAGTTTGGAACAGTTTGCACAATCAGAAGGGGTGGAGCTGCGAAGCCAATTGATCAAGCGACCCCCAGAAATTTTCCGTCCATCAATATTTTGCTTATTAAATCCGAATATTGAAGAACGAGAGTCAATAAGCCTTGATACGAAACGTGCATATTGATCAAGAAAGGCCTTAAAATAGACAAAAAAGGATATGAAATGAGTTAGAAACGCCAAATTATGATAAAAGGCTATAGCTGGTTTTTGAGGGTCAGGAGTAAAGCCTTTGAAGCTCGGGTCTTTTGATAATATTTTTAAAAATTCAATTTTTTGCTTCTCAATTAAAGTTTTTGTATTGTTCAGCGAATTTTCTATCAAAGCAAATTGATCACCACAATTCATTGCCGTGCTTCTCAATGCTGATGGAAATGCATTCGGGTTGAAAATGCCACTTGATTTCCAGCTCAATTCACCTACGACAAGAACTGGGATATGGTTCTTCATTATTACTCGATATTTAATAGAGGTTAGTATGAGTTTCTAAACCGCATAACTCTCCGCATAATCGGCTGGCAATGGAGCGTAGCAGAATTGCCAGTCCAAGTTGATGAGGTTGTCTATGTCATTTAGTTGCCATATCATATTGCACTCCAAGAAGAGCCCCAGCCCAATAAATATTCCTGAAAAATGACTTGCACATGCCTCGTTTAAAGAAGCTAATTTTTATCTCCTCTTTTAATAGAGGCTCGCAGGTAGTAGAATAACGAACAGCAAATATATTATTGGCCATTTGACCTCCTTGCCCCTGGTAAAACCTGCCCATAGTTTTATCAGCTAGTAAAGCCTCTAACAGCCATTTGCTTTTAAGTGCATCTACGTCAACATTTTGGTATTCTTTTCGTGTAGGGAACGTGGACCAAAAGAAATGAAAATTAAGTCCAGTAAAGAATATTTCATCAAGTGCATTAGACAGTTTCTCCCCTCCTTGTCCTTGCATGGTAGAGACAGATGGTTTTCTTAAGAAGCGATATGGAAAACAAATTGCCTTTCCGTAATCAGGAATAGGAATATTATGTGCTTCCTCGATATCTTTAGTAGCCTTTAAGAATGACTTGGAAATGTTCATAACCAACGGGTAAGCATGCAAAGTATATTCACACCTCTCCCTGTATTCTGCAGAGGAAATTATATGTTCTATGTCATATACAGAACGTAAAAAATTTTTAAAATCCTTGATTAATTTTGGTGGATCCCAAGCCCATTCAATCACGACAACCTCCTTGTGTTATTCGTATTATCTTGGGAGAAATAACGTTGCGGATCAGGCACGGCTATATGTCATCGCCTGGATCCAGCTTGTTGTGCATTCCTTTCAGTTCTTCTGCGCGTGCTTTCTCGCGACCTCAGCCATCCTGGTGACTTCGCTTGGGAGGGTGAGAATCGTTGCATCGCGTTTGCGATCAAGTTCAAGAAAAAGGCGACCGAGAATCTGCTCGTGCTGTGGGATCGTGACGAATGCGTCCACGATTGATTCAATCTCGCTCGGACCCAAGACATTGAAAGGCGCTCGGTATGAGTAGAACTGCAGAACGTGGGTGAGTGCATCCCGAGGGGATTGTGTTTGATCTAGTTTCAGGTTGTACACGGAGATTAAGTTCGTGACCCAAAAGATATTCATCAGACGGATGCCAAGGGGAATCAAGATGATTATCGCCACAATTGCTACAATGATCCATAGCACCATATCTGTTTCTCCTCATGCACAACATATATATTATACAGTTTCAGGATAATTTGGATTTCTTGCAATTTGAGACATTTATATCAAAATAATGAACGAAATACAAAAAAAGAATATATATACTTCATCTCCAATTTAGTTGATCCATGATCAGTGTTCCCCCGATAAAGGCATCGGGATCTTTGATAGGGGGATAAGGAGTTTGAAAATTTCGAATAACGAACAAGGAGCCATTGAATTTCGAGTGGAAGAGAAAAACTTATACTGAAGTTGCCGAAGGAGACATCCTTGCCATGCTTGTCCAGCCATAACGATTGTGACGGCGGATGGTGTGGGGAGGAGGAGTTAAATGCTCCATTTATCCGTTTATGCCAAAATTTTTAAATACCTATCTATATCCATTGCACCATGAAACACTCCTAAAATATCAATCAAGTCTTTACCTCTTATGAGATATGCAATACGATAATGGCCGTATAGCAATATTCTTATATCACCTTCAGCCTCTGACCTGTGCTTGTATCCAATCTCGGGGAAAACTTTAAGAATCTGTGCCCTTTTATAAATTCCCATAACAACTCTCTGTGCAGCATTCCTATTGTCTTGGGCAATGTAGTTATAGATTTCTTTTAGCCACTTTTCAGACTCTGGTGTCCACCTTATTTTTGCCATGAACTGATACGATGCTCCATTTCTTCATTGCTGATTATTTTCCCTTTGCGAGAATCTTCTAATCCTCTTTCAATCATTCGCTCAAAAGCAAGTTCACGCATTATTTCTTCATATGATGCATCTTCAGGTTGTTCTTGAATAATTTTTGTCATTACCTCTTGTGCATTGGTCATAGTATGCCTCCTCTATTTCAATTTATTCATTTATTTATAGACATAAAATATATTTTATATTTACAGGATAATTTGGGTTTCTTGCGATTTGAAATATTTATATCAAAATAATGGGCAAAAGACAAAAAAGCCTTTATGACATAATTTCATCTATCGGCAGTATTTGCTTGTCATGTCGAATTGTGAGGATAGATATCTGTTTCTTTTCAACCCGATAAATGATGCGGTAATTGCCGTAGATCAGTTCTCTAAATTGTTCGTTTCTGATTTCAGGGACAATCTTGCCGATTTCAGGAGAAGATCTCAGCTGCTCTACCTTTGAAAAAATTGTATTAATCCATTTTTCCGCTGCAGATGGCTTGTCTTGGGCGATATATTCGGCGATTTCCGATGCCCTGTCTATGGCCAGAGGCGACCAGATAATTTTCACTTCCGGACTCTCTTTAGAACTTTTTCTTTTGCATCCTGATGATCTATCCCCTGCCCATTCTCGAGTTGATTAAGGGATATCTGAACATCTGTGATAAGTTCAAGTTTCTCCTGCATCGCCTCATATTCATTGGCATCTAAAAGAACGGCAACACCCTTTCCATGCTGTGTAATAACCACAGGTCTTTTTGTGTCATGGACCTGCTTTATGAAATTTGCGATGCCTGTTCTCACTTC